>JAIVYO010000008.1:0-16052 GCA_048635405.1 Campylobacterales bacterium
TTTTCATAGATATAGAAGTGTTATAAATCAATATATATTTTCTTTATTTTCCAGAAATACCACTTTCTGTGGTGAAATTCTTGAGATACAGCACTTTCCGGTATAGAGCATCAATATGCCGGCTTCATGGCAAAAGATATTCATGTTTCCCAAGAAGACAATAGGGTATTGCAGGTTTGGTGACATGGATGTCTATATGGACAGGGTTGATGCTGACGCCTTTGACAAGGCGCTGTCCGTATTTTCAGGCAAGCTATGTAAGAATAAGGCAGGCTCAGCCAAGAAAAGAGACAGTTCGGGAAAGACTGAGGAGTATGCGTTCTCAAACATATTAGGCGGGGGGGCTGTTGAGATATGCTACAATCCAGATACACGCCTTCTTGTTGTGGGATCAAATGACAGGTCAAGGATAGAGAAGTTCCTGAGCTATATCTATGATGATATGTCCGGTATGGACCTGCCTGCCGTCAGGGGAGATATCGTAGAGAGATTTGCGCAGGACAGGACGGCAAAAAAAGAGAAAGGCGTATTTTCCCGGGCAAAAGACAGCATATCTGCTATCTTCTGCAGGAAAGACGAACCGGCATCACTTCTTGACAGTCATCCGGAACTGTATCATGTCCTTGATGATAAGGAGAGAAAGCTTCTGGATGAGTATGAGTCGCAGCTGATGGACATCCAGGTGTATGTGCTAAGGAAAGATGTGATGGCATCGCATATCGGCAAGATAAATGCTTATCTTGAAGCTGCTGCCGGCCTTTCAAAAGAGCATACAGTCCTTGAAGAGAAGAATATAGACAAGCATGACAGGTTTATGGATAATGCAGGCTTCTGGAAGGATCTGGATTATCTGCCGTCCTGTTGAGATGATTTGGGGTTGAATTTTATGGGTATTATGGATGTATTTAAAGGAAAAGAAGAGAAAAGACCGGATATAGATGTCATGATAGGCAATCTTGAGACATATATCCATGCAGTGAAGATGAAGCAGAAGAACGCATCAAGAAGATCTTCTGTGTGCAGGTCTGCGAAAGAGAAGATCGTTAAGGAGAAGCATGAAATTTTCCAGCATGTGAGACGCCTTGCAGATGAAGGCAATATGGACCGGGCAAAATCATATCTGGTCACGATGCAGAAGCTTGAGAGGCATGAGGATGTCTTGTCAAAGGAGGAAGAACTGTACAGGCAGAAAGTGTTTGAGTATACTCCTATTGTCATGGACATTGATGTCACGAGAAAGGATCTTCTTTATGAGAAGGCATTGAGTTACCTTAATCCTGAGGTAAGGGATACTGATCTTGCGACAGTCATATCAGGATTTGAGAAGATAAAGGAATATATGGACTCAGACAGCCTTTCCGAGCCTATGCAGATGAGAGGCTATATGCTGTCAAAAGAGAATATGCTTGATGCTCAGGCAGAGATAGGTGAAATGGATGTATATGATGAAGAGATGGACAGGATATTTGAAGACATATCCAGGAATCCTGATGATTACAGCACGGAGATACAGGAAGCCTACAATCTTGTGAATACTCCTCTGATGGCTGAAACAGAGGGACACCCCTGAAAAAGTGTGATAGCCTGTGCTTAACCAGCTCTATATAGACAAAGGGATGTCGCATCTTAAGAAGAGCAGGGAGATAAGGAGCACAGAGCCTTTGCACTCCCTTAAGCACCTGTATATCTCAAAAGACTATCTTGTAAAGGCTATGCTTGAAAATAATTTTGATGTCAGGTACAAGGCCTATGCATTGTATAAGGATGTGCAGAATGAGTCATGGGATCTTGCGGTGGCCTGCCAGAATGATAAGAGAAATCCTGGGGATATATCTGCCACAGATGATGATGACTGGATTGATAAGGCTGTTGTGACATCTGATTTCACATTTGATGACATAATAGGATATGATTACATCAAAGAAAAGTTTAGGGTGCATATCATATATCCCAGGACTAAGGATATGCCTTTTAAGATAAGGGCTGGTAACACAGTGCTTATGTACGGCCCTCCCGGGTGCGGCAAGTCTTTTTTTTCAGGGGCGCTTTCAAATGAGATTGCTGACAGCACTATGTATTTCATTGACGCTTCAAATGTGCTTTCCAAGTATTATGGCGAGACAAGCAGGAATATATCAAAGATATTCTCAAAGCTTAAGGAGAATGAGAGCAATGTTCTTTTCATAGATGAGATTGATGCAATATCTATGAGCCGGGACGGTACGGACTCCGCATCCAACAGGACGCTGTCTACGCTTCTTACGCAGATAGACGGGATTGACAAGACTGAGATTAATCTTATAGCTGCGACAAACAGGCCGGATATGATTGACAGCGCTCTTCTCAGCAGGTTCAATTCATCCCTTTACATACCGCCTCCCGGAGAGAAAGAGAAAGGTTTCATATTCGGCCTTGAGCTTGACAGGCAGATTGATGGATATACACCTGAGATCAATGTGGATGATATAGTGCATTATATGGAAGATAAGGAAAACGGAAACATAAGATATAGCGGCAGAGACATAAGGCGTATAGTGACAAATGCTCTTGAGATTGCAGCTATTGATTATGTGGTCAACAACTCTTTTTCTATAGACAACAAGCTGTTTTACCAGGTCATTGATGAGACTTCTCCAAGCATTGACAGGAAAATGCTCAGGATTTATGAGGATTTCAGGTTCTGATTTCCTGTGTCTGCTATAAGCGTATGTTCTGTCATGACCCTTTGCGATACTTTTAAAAAGTTAACCAGTGTATATATAAAAGTTGGAGTCGGAGCACTTCAATGATATATTTATATACTAAGATGAACAAATAATTGTCTACCTATTATATGTGGTCTGTATGCAGCTGAAGATTGAGAAACAAGATAAGGAAACATTGATAATAGAGATATCTGATAGCCAGCATACTCTTCCAAATCTCCTTAGGAAAGCACTCTGGAATGATTCTTCTGTATCTTTTGCAGCATATGAGAAGTCACATCCGTATATTGGTTTACCCAGGCTTGTCGTCAAGGCCAGCGACCCTAAAAAGGCAATTATGGATGCTGTCAAAAGGACAAAAGATGAAGTCAACCTTTTTGGTGCAGAGTTTGAGAAAGCATTGAAAAAATAATTTCTTTCACTTTTTTCTGTTATAGATATATAGTCATTTTTTCACTGTTTTTCATTGATTTCTCTAAAAGTTCTCAATTTTAACAGTAACCTTTATATAGTTTTCATATAATATATATTTCCACAAAAAATTTTGTGCAGATAACCAAATGATAAAAGCATATAAATCTTGTGGTACTATTTAGATAAAAATCATATAGTCAAAAAGGGGTGGATTTATGCAGATATGTAAGTCATGCGGCAGTCTCATGAGACCTGAGAAGAATAATGGTTCTGTTGTATTTGTGTGTAAAAACGGGTGTGCTGTCCAAAAGGTAAAAAAGACAGATTCTATTAAACTGAGCGAAAAGATTGAGCATGACCCTTTGGATAATATACAGGTAATTGAAAAAAACAGTGTCAATCTTCCTGTGATGGAAATGCCATGTCCTAAATGCGATAACAATAAGGTGTTCTGGTGGTGCAGGCAGACAAGATCGAGCGATGAGCCTGAGACAAGATTTTATAAATGCACAGAATGCGGACATATATGGCGCGAGTACAGCTGAGATATAAATCCTGGCTGATTTTTTTCTTCTTATTTCTTTATTCCTGAATCTTTAGCTTTTATATGAAAGTCTATTTATATGATTATTGCTTATATTAATCTTAATTATGTAGTCTTTTCAGAAGCATGATGTTAAAGATTAATAAATGTTCGGGCAAAAATAATAGAGAATTGCAATTGCAATCGTAATTTTTGGAGGTTTATTTAAATGTTTAAAGCTGTGCTTGACGATGTGACCCCTTTTAGGGATGCTTTGACTGCCGTATCTGAATTCATAACAGAGGCATCTTTCAAGGCTAAAAAAGATGGTATATATATGACTGCTGTAGATCCTACAATGGTTGTTCTTGTGAATCTTAAATTTCTCGCGACTAATTTCGATAAATATGAAGTGGATTCTGAGCAGGAAATAAGCGTCAATATGGAAAGTTTGCTTTCTGTGCTGAAAAGAGCATCATCTTCTGATAAGGTCACTTTAGAGCTTGATAAGGATGGGAAAAAACTTGAGATAACATTTGTCGGAAAGTCGACAAGGAAATTTGTGCAGCCTCTCATAAACATAGAGGATTCAGAATCACCAGAGATGAATCTTGATTTTGCGACCACTGTAGACCTCCAGACATCAATACTTGAGGACGGTATAGGAGATGCTTCAATCGTGTCTGACACTCTTGTCCTCTCTGCTGATGAGAAGAAATTTTCCATGTCATCCAAAGGCGATCTTAATGAAGTCCAGCTTGATATAGAGAAAGGCAACAAAGCTATACTTGACCTGACTTCAAAAGGTTCTTCATCCTCCAAATTCAGCCTTGATTATTTCAAGAAGATTGTCAAAGGCGGAAAGCTTGCGGATGTCGTGAAGATAGAGATAGGTAAGGATTATCCTGCAAGGCTTACATTCAGGAAGAAAGACAGCCTTGAACTGAGCTATGTGCTTGCTCCAAGAGTAGAGGATTGATTATGGATCTTAGTTTTCTTTACTATGCTATATTTACCCTTTTTGTGATAATCAACCCTATAGGTACTATAGGTATAATACGGTCGCTTCTTGATGATTATAACAAAAAAGACAGGAAAAGGATAATCCATAAGGCTATAGTTGTTGCGACATCATCTCTTCTTGTCTTTACAATCTTTGGAAATGCTATATTTGGTTTTCTTGGCGTAAGCCTCTATTCATTCAAGATTGCCGGCGGCATCCTTTTAGGAATGATCTCCCTGCAGATGATCTTTGGCCAGAAACAGAAGACAAAACATACATCTGAAGAAGAGAATGAATGGGAGACAATGGAAAATCTGGCTATAACACCTTTAGCCATACCTCTTATGACAGGTCCCGGTGCTATAACAACAGGCATCCTTCTTTATTCGTCTGCAGTGTCTGCTGAGCAAAAGATTTTTGTAATTCTTGCTGTTGTTATAGCCTGTATGCTGGCGTATGTGATATTCAGAAGTTCTGAGAGAATATTTAGTATTTTAGGTACAACAGGCAGCAAAGTGATAACAAGGCTTATGGGGCTTATACTTTTAGCGATTGCTGTCCAGTATATCACTGGCGGAATCTATGATTTTTATCTGACATTTGTTTAGGTTCCGTTGTTTTTGTTTGAATGTATTTTATAGAACTAATAGATATAGCATAAAAAGAAAAGAAATATGAAGGATTTATCTTCTGTGTATGCTTACGCCTGGTGGCGTCAGAACAAGATAATCTTCATCAATGCCTGCGACATCGCCGTTTATTGCTACACAGGTCTTCCTGAGCCTGTCAACAGCCCTTTTTAGTTCGGTTATGTCTTTCTCTTTCAGTGGCTTTATCCTTACCCAGACAATGTCGCCGTTCCTTACATATTCCTGTATCACGCTCGTGTCTGAAAATTCAGAAAGGGTCTCAACACGGATCATGAATTTTCCCTGGTGGGACGAGTCTATATCATCAATTTCGAGATAATTTGTCTCGTTTATCTCTTCGCCTTCTGGCTCGCTAATTATCTTGCTTAAAAATCCCATAATACTTCTCCTCTCGCTGTTATATGTTTAAATCACTATTGGATTGTTATATCTCTTTTGTTCAGCAACATTTAAAAGCTTTTGTCAGGTTTCAATATCATTCTGAAGTGATTCCAGCATACTGACTATATTCCATATCTGAGTCCGTGTGAATGGCTGTATATTCGTGTCATTGCTGACTTCATCAAGTATGGATATTGCTGTATTGAGCTTTACAGTTATATTTTCATCGTTATTCGTAAGCTCTCCTACAGTTTCCTGAAGGGATGCTCTCACATTTCTTGGCACTCTCTTGTCTTCCTGTATGTCAGATAATGCAGCTATGATATTGTCTATATCCATATAATCACCTCAAGAACAGATATACATATAGTTAGAGCGATATTTATAAAAACGTTTTGTTTTTTGTTTATGTTCTCTGGTTTGACACTCACAATTGTTTCAGTTTATTCCTGAAGGCTGATTCAATGTATACCTTTATCTTTTCTCTTGCAATGTCTATCTTATCTGTTTCGGAACCGTTCGCAGAGGCTACAGTACTGTGCCCGCCGCCGCTGCCGCCTATATCTTTTCCAATGCCTTTAAATAGCAGCGAGAGATCAATCTTTCCGTCAAGGTATCTTCGTGCCCTTGCGCTTATTCTTACATCAGTCTTGCTTATGTTTTCAACAATGGCTATGTCTGCAAAGGATCCCATAAGAAAATTTGCTATTTTTGACTCAAATGAGCTTGCTTCTGTGAATACAACTATCTTTCCGTCAATAGTGTAAGTTTTGGAACACTGCATAGAATGCATACGTGCCATCTTTTCATCATAGTTTACCTGTGTTGAGAGGGCTGCAAAGACATTGTCCATATCTACATACTCAATCAACTCTTTTATCACATTGATGTCTCTTTTATCAACAAGGCGGAAAAAGCCTGTGTCTGCGACAATTGCTGCCATGAGAAAGAATGCTATCTCTGCGGTCATCGTTATGCCAGCGGAGATGAGAAGGTCATAGACAAGAACTGCTGTTGAATGGGCAGAAGGATCTATTATTTTCATGTCAGCAATATCTGAAAGCTTTCCTGGTGTGTGATGGTCAATCAGTATCTTCTTGCAGCTTTGAGGTATCACTATATTTTCAATCTGTTCGGGGGATGATGTGTCAAGGATGAAGACAAGCGATGGATATTTTTCAATCTTTTTAAGAATAGGATATGGATATTTCGCAAGAAGCCTTTTGCTCTGGGCACTTAGGCCTCCTGGTGCAAAGATGTCGCATTTCATGTTGCTCTGGCTGAAACCGCGCGCTACGGCTATTGCGCTTCCTACAGCATCAGGATCCGCATTATGATGTATGATTATAAGGGCTTCATCGTTCCTGAACATTTTTTTGGGCCTGTTGACTTCTTTTTCGTCAGATGAGAACAGCTGGGATACTTTTCTGTATTTTTCATGATCTGCATTCAGCATCACGATATTGTTCCTGCCTTTTTTTCTGACCTTTATGAAGCCTTCTGCTTCAAGAAGCTCGATATCCCTGTAAGCAACAGAATAAGGAGTAGTTGATTTCATTGCGAGCTGGCGTATTGTAATGCCTTTTGTGCCGCATCTGAAAAGAATTCTCAGAATTGATATCTTGCTTTTGGAGCCTATTATGTTTTCCAGCATAATCTAATTTTAGATAATCAGAATTATAAAGCTAACGTTTCTGCCAGAATTAAGAAAGGATTCAAGAATCTTTTCCGGAACCCATAATCTGTTTTTTCAATATATTTTCTCTTTTGTCAAGAGAGCTCATGCGCATATCAAGATCGTTCTTTTTTTCTTCAAGCTCTTTTGTGATCTTTTCCCTGTCAGATTTTATAAAAAGTATGCCTGATGTCTTGTATACATCGCCTTCTGTCGTCTTGACCTCTTTGAGCGCATTGTCTATCTCAAGAAGCTGCACTCTTGTGTTCTCTTTCTGTATCATGATTGTCTGCATCTGCTGCTGGAGCATCTGAGCTTCCATAGGATTTACACCATTATCTTTTTCTGCCATATACAATACCTTTTATAATATTATCTGAAAGATTATAGAGGTTCATGAAACTGTTGAGGCCTGCGCGCAAGGCGACCGGATCTTTCGCTTCTATCAGGACTTTTAGAGTATTTCCTGCCTTTTCTGTTTTTATGCTTATGCGTTTTCCGTCTGGTATGCCTGTCTTTTCTATGGCAGACAATATTATGCCTGTCTTTGGGTTCTCAAGCGTTAATGAGGCATGGTATACCATATAGACATCATGCTCTTGACTTATCTTGCAATCTGCGTCCTTTTGATCTTTGCCCTTTCTTTGACAAATACTCTGCCAGAGCAGTGCTTGCATATGGCTGTCGCGTTTATGTCTTTTATATCTGATCCTTTTTTGCATGTCAAGCATATATACATATCATACACCTATAATCTTAATCCTGTTTCTTTGCAAGCGCATTCTCTATGATTTTTGTTGCCGAAGTCTTTGGGCTGTATGCTCCGCCCGCAAGCTTAAGGTCACATATCCTGCACTGCCATATCCCTGCTGCCTGTCTTTTCAGACCTTTCTTGAGGCAGGACGGGCATTTGTGCACAGCTCTTGAATTTGATTCAACAGCCGCAGTCTTGTCCCTTATCTTTTTTCCGTATCTTATACCATATCTGCCTGCTGATTTTACTTTTTTTGTAGCCATACTGAAACAACATCCTTTCTATCTTTTTAGACAAAGCTTTTTAAATGTTTTTCAACATTTTCAATTCTTGTTCGCTTTGACAGCTTTTTCTATCATAGATCTTATCTTTTTGCTTTCCTTCTGTGACAGTTCTGTAATCTTAAGTATCTGCTCTTCAGACAAAGCGGAAGGTCCTGCCTTCTGCATTGCGCAAAAGTTGCCGTCTTTTTTTGTGGTTATAGTCATTACGGCGTCGGCGCATTTCTCTTCATTTTTGGTCATGTCTACAACTATCATTCCGTTTATGAGTCCTGCACTGACAGGAACCGGTATCTCTGTGACAGGAAGTGCGCCTTTAAACTCACTATCTCTGTTTATTGTGCCGTCTTTCTCTATTTTCGGTATATTTGCAGTCATGAGAGCAGCGATTGTGGCTATTCCTGCCGCATCAATAAGGTTTCCGTCATAGTTCAGTATGTTTATATCTGCAAATATCATCCAGACCTTTTCGCCTTCCTCAATGCAGAGCTTTCCGACATCAATTGTGTGAGATTCTCTTATGCCACGGTCAATAACTCTTGATAGCTCAATAGAGTCTTCTCTTGGCGGGCCGTTCTCAAAGTCAGGGCTTGCTATTGCAGAAAATTCTGAGTTCACCATAAGGATGCCTTCTTTCGGGCTGTCAGGGAATGGAGTGCCTATATCCATCTTGATACCAACAAGGACATCGCTCTTTCCGATTGTCACCCTTGCAGAACCTTCGGCCTTGTCAAGTACTCCTGTCTTGATTGTAATCGGCCTGTATTCTGTGTGAGTTCTTCTATCTTCTCTGGATGATATTATCTTTTCTCTTAAGTATTGTCTGTTCTGTTGTAACATGCTCATATTGATCCAACCTCCTTATTGTATCATTCGTGATATCTGAGCAGCGCTTTTCTCTGCTCTTCAAATATAGGCTCTATAGCTTTTTTTGCCATGGATAGGGCTTTTTTGAATTCATCAGGCGTGAAATCGCCGTCCATCTGCAGCAATGTTATGTCCTTGTTTGTGGATACCATGGCGAAAGGCATGTCTGTGTCTCCGAAGTTGTCTTCAGGACCGTTAAGGTCTACTGCCAGTTTGCCGTCTATCTTTCCCATCGCTGTAGCTGCGACAAGACCTTTCATAGGTATCCCTGCATGTGCGAGAGCTACAGCTCCTGCTGTTATTGCAGTTGCTCTTGTCCCTGCGTCTGCCTGGATGACGTCAAGAGTCAGGTCTATACCCATTGTCGGATATTCTTCAAGGAATATTACAGATTCAAGTGCATGCCTTGCTACTTTGGATATCTCATTGCTTCTTCTGCTTGGACCCGGACGTATCCTGTCTGATGTGGAGAAAGGGAGCATAGCATATCTTACATTAAGCACAGCTCTGTCTTCATTCATCATATGTCTTGGAAACATCTCTTTCGGACCATGGACTGCAGCCATCACTTTTGTCTTTCCTACCTCAATGTATGCTGAACCATCTGCGGACGGTATTATTCCGACCTCTATCTTTGTTGGCCTTAACTCGTCAAGCTTTCTTCCGTCAAGCCTTTTGCCATTGACTATAAGCTTTTCATATTTTTTTGGTACATTTGATGCCATCATGATCACCTTCTATTCATTTTTCTTATCCTCTGCGACATTTTTTTCGGCTCCTTTGTCAAGGAATCTTGCGATTGTGTCTGTCAGCCCGCTCTTGTGGGACATTTTATTTATCATCTGTATAGCTTCTGTCGCAAGCGCCTCATTGTCGCCTTTTATCCATATCCAGCCGTTCTGGCCTACATTTATTATGCATCCTGTCTTGTCTTTTATCTGTGATATCATTGTGCCGCTCTTTCCTATTATTCTTGGAACTTTCTGGCTAGGCACCTTTATTACTTTGCCGCCAAAAAGCTTTCTGGTTCTCCTGTCTTTCAGGCTGAGCTGGACAATCATGCCTTTTGTAGCAGAATCAACCAAGGCGAATATCAGATTCCCTCTTTTGTAATATTTTGTAAGGTCTGCACCGTTCTCTATGAATTCCGGTATGCCTGACATGGGAAGGGTTGCGTCATAAGGGCAGCCGAAATCGACTTTCCAGTTGGAATAGCCGATATAGACTATTTCACCTATTATGAAATCGCCTGCTTTTGGCATATAAAGTCCTGAGAAAGGTATTACGCTTATGGCATGTTCCTGTTTCCTCAGAATGCCAAGAACTTTTGAATATATCTTCTTGCCTTCTCTGTATGTGCCATAGCCTGCAAGGAAGTCTATGCTTTCCACAAGCACATCTCCAGGAAGGACTATCTTGTTGTTTGCTTCATCCTTCTTCACTTCAACTTTGGCTGTCACTACTTTTTCTTCTGTCTTTATCTTATCTTTGCTGTCTTTTGATATTATCTTTACCGAAGTCATCTTTTTCACCTCAAATATAATCTTTTTCTGTTATCTTATGTTTGTTTTTAGTTTTATCTATACAAAATTTTCAGTTAGTTATCTTGCATATTGCTTCTCCGTGCGTCAGGCTGTTGACCTTTCCCATAAAAGAATCTGTAAGACCTGCACCGATAGTTATCATTGCGATATAATCAGTACCTATCCAATTATCTTTCTTTATCTGTCCGAAGTCAATCATGATTTTTTTAAGCTGTCCTGCATAACGTATAGGGACTCTTATCTGTATCTCTTTGAATTCAAGTTTTATCGGCATAATTGCTGCAATCTCTTTCACTATGTTCTGGACCTGGGCCTCTGCCGACTTGTACATGTCTACATGGATCTTGGCCTGTCTTATTGCAGCTTCAATCCTTGCAGGTGTATGCGGCGCGTTTGTTCTTGGATCTATGCTCTGGCCTGCGATAAGGTTTATAACTGCTTTTTCCTTGCGTTCGAGAAACTCTTTTCTCTGTTCTGTAGTGTACTGGATTTCGCCGTCATCTATTATTTTTTTCGTTATCTGGATAAGGTCTGTCGTGTCGAAGATTTCCTTGAGCTCTTTGTTTTCTATACGCATGACAGTCTTGTTGTCTTTGAAAAGCACGCCTTTGTCAAGGCTTTTTACTTTCCTTAAGTTTCTGAATATGCCGTCAACGACAAGAATATCGCTGATGTCTGATATTATTCCGCTTTTGTAATCACGGGCTTTCACCGCATTTACTATTATCTCAAACTCTTTGTTGTGGGATGTCAGTCTTGCGATAACATGTTCTGTGCTCATAATTTTATTCCCTGCTTCTTCAACTTGTCTGCGTCGTATTTTTCATATTTTCCTTTTTTTATGACAACCATGTTTATGCCTTCTGAATCTATCTTTCCCTGCTTTTTCAGGCTGTTTATCGAAAACTGCAATGCCTGTTTCTCATCCATGTCTTCTTTGTAGTTGTCTTCAAAATATTTGTTTATCTTGTCTGCTTTTCGCCCTACTGCTTTTGCAAGGCATTCTGTGAGTATTCCGCTGGGGTCTGTCTCATAAAGCTCTGCTTTCTTGTTGACGCCGCCTATGAGCATAGATACACCGTATGGCCTGACACCTGCGTGCTGTGTGTAAAGCTGCTGCCTGTCTGCGAGAAATTTTGATATGCTTGCTGTTGATATATTCTCGTCGTATACCATATTGTGCTGCTGTGCCTTTACTCTTGACACATCGACCATCACTCTTGCATCAGCTACGATACCTGTTGCTACAAGCCCTATATGATCATCTATCTGGAATATCTTGTCTGCAAACTTTACAAGCTTTGATACTCTTTTCTGAGCGCAGAGAATTATCCCGTCTCTGAAGACCAGGCCTAATGCTGTTGCACCTTTCTTGACAGCCTCTCTTGCGTATTCTACCTGAAACAGGCGTCCGTCAGGTGAAAAGACAACAATAGTCCTATCATAACCCATATGCTCTGGCATCATATCCATTCAATCACCGATGATTATAATATTGGGTGTGTCCAATATATATCTTTTTTTCAAGAAAAACAATAAACTTTTTTCTCTTTATCTTTCATATAATAAAAAAAGAGTCTTTATATATTTTACTATTTTTTTGAGTGTGTTTTAGTATTTACATAAAGAAGATGGTTGGGTGGAAGCTTTCGCATTCCCCCCACCTAATCCAGGGTATCAGTCCTAATAATTTAATATAGTAAAGGGGTATATTTAGTTAGGACTTAAGTATATTGTCTTTTGGAGTTTATATAGTTTTCTATTGTTTGATGCAAAAACCTTATAAAATCAGGCAAAATTCTGTGATTCAAGTTTTATTTTCATTTTGTCTCTAAATTATAAATAAATGATTGACCAAGGATAATATAAGTGATATTATGGAAATTGCCACATATATTCTTGTGCCTTTCATCCTGTTCGCCCTGACAGGCTTTAAGGTGATGAACGAATACGAGCGCGGTGTAAGGTTCAGGCTCGGAAACTATTCCGGTGTCGTCAATCCCGGACTCAGGTACATAATCCCTGTTATTGATACGATGCAGAGGGTGGATCTTCGTGTGAAGGCTGTTGATGTGCCCAGCCAGGATGCGATGACAAAAGACAATGTGTCTGTGAATGTGAACGCTGTTTTGTATTATAAGATCAGCGATGCCAAAAATGTGATAATAGAGGTTGAGGATTTCAAGTTTGCCATAAGCCAGCTTGCGCAGACCACGATGAGAGATATTGTCGGAGAGACAACTCTTGACAGGCTTCTTTCTGAAAGGGAAAGCGTGTCTTTAAGGATAAAGGCGATTGTTGACAAGGCATCAGACCCCTGGGGCATAAAAGTGAACAGCGTCGAACTGAAAGATATACTTCTTCCGTCAGACATGAAAAGGGTTATCGCAAAGGAAGCTGAGGCTGAAAGAGAAAAAAGGGCTGTGATAATAAAAGCTGAGGGGGAGACAATTGCCTCTGTAAACCTTTCCAAGGCTGCAAAGACTCTTGCCGGTAACAAGGGTGCTCTTCATCTTCGGACATTACAGACCTTGAATGACATAGCTTCTGACCAGAACAATACTATTGTTCTTGCATTGCCTTTAGAGATTGTTGAATCTTTTAGAGGGAAGAAGTGAGCTTTTTCTCTTTTTTTTATTTTAATTTATTAGTGGTAACTTTAGTAAAGTTTATAAAGATATTCTTTCAAAGTCATTACCAGTGATATTATATGGTAGATTATTCAGAACATTTAACTGTTGACGAAATCAAAAGGGAGATATCTAATTATATTGAAAATAAAGAAAATGAAACTCCTTTGAATTTTGATGATGAAGTTGAAGAATACAATGAAATCGTTGATTTATACAATAATTCAGAACCTTCTTTGGGCAATCTTGAAAAAGTAGGGTTTATAAGACCATTGAATAAAATTTATCATAACATTTCAGGCCATTTTGCAGTCTTAAAAACAATAGATATTTTTACTTCAGCTTATAATCTTATTGATGAAAATAATCAGGATATGGAAAAATTTAAATCTGTTTTAGATGATTTGAAAAATTCAAGAGAACGTTTTTTTCCTTTAGATGTGGAAAAAATAGATATAGAATCTATTCCTTCAGCCAAAAGCAGATATGATAAAGAATTAATTGGTTATGTTGAGAATATTATTGAAACGGAGACGATTGATGAAGGCGTTAAAGAAAGAGTTTCTGAAATGTTAACCAAGATTTTATCTCCACCAGAATATGTCATTTAACCCCCTTAATGTAACAACTTTCCAAAACATTTATAAAGATTGCATGTATTATAGAAATCACAAGGTGAACTTGACATGATAAGCCAGAAGACGACAGACGCTCTAAAGACTATCGGACTTAATCTTTACGAAAGAAAGATATATATAGCGCTTCTTGCGAAAAGCGTAGGCACTGCCGGTGAGCTTGCAGAGCTTGCTTCAGTTCCAAGATCAAGGGCGTATGATGTTCTTGAAAGCCTTGCAGAAAAGGGGTTTGCTGTCGTGCAGCATGCAAAGCCGATTAAATATGTTGCTGTAGAGCCTGCTATTGCGCTTGACAAGACAAAGGATATCATTAAAGACAAGTATTCCAGGAATGTGATGCGCATCAACCAGTTTTCTGAAAGCGACGCTATAACTGAGCTGAGCAACCTATACTCAAACGGTGTCTCTGTCATAGAGCCATCCGACATGTCCGGCTCATTCAAGGGGAGCTATTCTATCACTATGCAACTCAATAACATAATAAAGAACACTGAATCAAGCCTTCTTTTTATAACTACTGAAGACGGCATCAGAGATATATGGAAGAAGAACATGTCTTTGCTGTCCAAGGCCAATAACAGGGGCATTAGCATAAAGATAGCTGTGCCGTTCAGTGACTCCAACAAGAAAGAGATTGAAGCATTGGGCAAAGTTGTGGCTGAAATAAGGGATCTTAATAAGCTTGGATATAAGCCGCCTGTATGCAAGATGGTCATATCTGATGAAGGCCAGCTTCTTTTAGGGCTTACAGATGACAGCACTGTCCATGAGAGCCAGCAGACAGGTTTCTGGACACAGAGCAATCATCTGACCAAGGATTTCGCAATCTCTATGTTCGATATGATCTGGAGCAATATAGAATAAAAAGCATAATTTTTTAGACCATATGCTTTTTCCGGATAGATTGATGTCTATTGGTTTCTAGTAAAGTTTGTGTAGTTAGTTACGACATCAACTATAGAGTAAATATGCTTTTAAAGCATCTTATTTTTTTGTCTGTTTTTGCATAAGCTTTTTCCTGAGCTTTTCCAGTAATGCTGTTTCTGTATATGGTATGATTGTGACATTTTCAGGCTTGTCCCTGAGCAATTCATCCAGTCTGTCTTTGCTTATCCTTCTTGAGATGAGGATTATTATGAGCTCTTTGACCTGTGTATGGTATTTCTTGTATTTCCATAAGGACTTGACAACAGTGTCATAGTATGTTGCCATAATATTCAGGCCGATGCAGCAGTCAAGATCGCCTTCGTGTATCTTTATGAATTTTTGGCTGGTGGACGGTATCTGTATGTCCGGATGGTACTCTGCAAGGATTTCAAGTATACGCTCCTGTATTATCTTCTGTATCCTTTCGCTATTGTCTGTCTTGTATATTATGTCAAAGGTATATAACCTGTCGCCCATATTGTCGGCCAGGACTTTTTTTATTTCTGATCTTGGTATATCATATTTTAGTGACAGTTCAGTGAAGGATTTTCCTTCGTCGCGGGCTTCAATTAAAGCTTCAATCTGTTTTGGGTCCATAAGAATCAATGTCTATATATATCATTGGCAAGTTTTATATCTTTATTCCTTTCTGGGTCTAATACCTCACAGCTTGCTGTGGTCTAATTCCAGAAAAGAAGACTAAAAATCATGGAATCTTTTGTGTGATTCCAAGCTTTTAAATTGCTTGTATTTATTGTAATGCAATTAAAAATCGTGGATTTCAGGCGATTTTTTTTATTGCATGTGTGAAAAAGATTTAAGAGGCATGCAAGTATATTATATGTTATTTTGACTTAGGCATGTCTTTTATGTTCTCTTTTGAAAGAAAGTCCTCAAGCGCTTCTATATCTTTTTCTGTAATCTTCTTTGATCCTTCAGATTGTTTGGCCGAGGCAGCATTGTCTGTTTTGTTATCAGCTTTTTTTATCTCTTTTTCTTTTTTCGAAACATCTGATGCTTTCTTGTCTTCTTTTGTATTGTTCTCTGGTTTTGTTTCTGTCTT
>JAIVYO010000009.1:0-15542 GCA_048635405.1 Campylobacterales bacterium
GTAGGTCCTGTATGCATAATCTTGAAACTGATATCTTTCCTTTCAAGCAAAACATTTTCGTCAGTGTCTGTAATCTCAATCTTCATGTGTTCCACCATTAAATAAAATTATAATACTTTCAATGCATATTTTCCTGGAAGCTCAAAACCTGTCTTTTTTGCCATCTCGCAGTCTGGGTTGAAAATTATGACAACGCTTTTCCAGTTCTTTGTAAGTTCTTTGCTCTTGCATACAGGGCATTCGTTGCCCTCCACAAGTCTTTTGCATATTTTGCACGCGCTTTCCATATGAACACCTTATTTCTTTGCTGCTTTTGCCTGCGCATTGAGTTTTGCTTCTCTCTCTTCGGCTATCCATGCGATGGCGCCAAGGCCTGGCTGTCTCATTGTGATATTAATCTTGTTGACATCTCCTTTACTTAGGCTGACAGCGATTATTCGTGCTTTTACCTCGTCGCCGACTTTGAGTATTCTTTTTGAGTCTCTTGCGGCAAGCACTCTTGAGTTCTCTTCAAAGCTGACATAATCATTTATGACCTGAGATACATGGCAAAGGCCGTCTATAGGACCAAACCTCACAAATACGCCGAAGCTTGTTATGTCTACTACATCTCCTTCAACTATTTCGTAAAGCTTTGGTGTGTAGACAAGAGCATCAAAAGCCACATTGTAATATACGCCTGCGTCTTCAATAATAATCTTTCCGTCTCCAATATCAGATATTTCTTTCACTGCAAGGATGACACCTATATCTTTTATAACGCGGTTCTCATATCTTTCTGCAAGGCTTTTCTTGACAGATTCCTCAATATCAAGACCTATGTATTTAGGGGGCACTCTTATGGATTCTTCGAATCTCTGCATCTGAAACATCTTATCAATCCTCAATAATTATTATTTTTACCGGAAAACAAGCAGACAGAGATAGAGTCAAGGTCAAAAAAGACAAAAATCCGGTTTGCTGACATTACAGCATAATAAATTAATGCAATATCTTTTTAAAGATTGTGGGTGGTTGGGTGTTTCACTTCACCCGGCACGAAGGCTGGAGCGTAAAGGGCAAGAAATATTATTGGTTCTTCTCCAATATTCTTTATGCCGTGGGGTTCTTTGTTTTTGAATGCTATGCTTATGGGATTGTCTTCTTCAATAATGTATTCTTTTTCCTTTATCTCTCCGTCTTCTACAGTCTTTAGGAGTATATGCCCTTTCTGGTAGAAGATGAATATCTCGTCACCGTCTTCAGGTCTTTTATGATAGTGGGGCTTCAATTCCTGCCTTGGCTCCAGTTTCGCGTAGATAAAACCCATATGGGTATATTCAAGATCCGGGCTGTAACCTATCCAGATATCCTCTTCTTCATTTAGTTCCCATTCTATGTCTTTCAATTCTTTTATTGACGGCATTTTATTACCTCAGCAAAGCGCTTTCTCAAGGGGTGGCACAATCTGCTTCTTTCTTGAAAGGACTCCTGGCAGGTACATTTCATTGTCTTTTATCTCCTTGCCGAATGTCTTTCCTATAAGATTCATGCTGTCGCTCAATATGAATGCCAGGCATCCTTCTTTCATTATGTCTGTGAGGAGTACCATTATTGTGTCAAGGCCGCTTTTCTCTTTTGTTTTTTTCATGACTTCAAGGAATTCTGCCTTCCTCTGCTCAAGTTCGCTGGCGTCTACTGTCTCGACCTGAGCGATGCCTATTTTCTTTCCGCCAAGCTCGTATTCCTTATAGTCTGTCTTTATTATCTGTTCTGCTGTCTTTTCATTCCAGCCTGACTTTGCGTTGAACATATCTATGCCGAACTTTTCAAGGTTGTCTATACCTGCGATTGGTCTTAGTTTCTCTGCAATATCCTTGTCCTCTTGCGTCGTTATCGGGGATTTGAATATGACTGTGTCTGAAATTATTGCTCCTAACAGTATTCCTGCTATATTTTTTGGCAGTTCTATTCCTTTTTCAAAATACATCCTTGCGATTATGGTTGATGTGCTTCCTGCCGGCTCTGCGTGAAAGAGTATAGGCGTGGCCTGTACGAAATTGATGTTGTGATGGTCAAGAACCTCTACTATCTCGCCCTTGTCCATGTTCTTAGGCCTCTGCTTGGGCTCGCTGTGGTCTACAAGGATTACTTTCTTTCCTGTGGCGTCAGTTAATAGGACCGGGTCTTCTGTGTTGAACCTGTTGAGTATGAATCTTGTCTCGTCGTTTATGTCGCCGGATCTTGCTGGGCTTATTTCTTCTGTTGCTCCCATCTTTTTTTTCAGGTCTGCATATGCTATCGCTGCGCAGATTGAGTCTGTGTCCGGGTTCTTGTGGCCTACAATGTAGATTGTCATCATGTTCACCTTAAAATCAATGTAAAAAAATAGAGGGATGAAAAGGACTATAGCTTTACTCCATAAAGACTTTCTTGTCGAGTATGATCCAGTAGCCGATCTCTTCGCCTTCCTTTACTTTGTCTTTCATGTCGTCAGGGATTTCGATGTCTAAAGTCTCGTATGTTTCCATGTCCATGACCTGTGCCATGTTTCCTGCTATTGATAGTACCTGGCAGTTCCTCTTGTTAAGGATTGGGGAGATGAGCCTGTGACCTGCAGGAGTTATGTGGACACGTTTCTTGTTGTCAAGAATGCCTATTGCCTCTATCCTGCATTTTGCCTCACCGTGCTTTCCCGGTTTAGATATCTTGTTGTCTGTCACCCTGCAGGCGACGTCGTCAAATATGACATAGTTTCCTTTCTTCGCATCTCTTGCGTTTATCTGCTTGCTGTCCATAGCCATCTGTTTACACCTTTAAATCTTTTAATGATAATTTGCGATAAGAATAAGTTATCGCATATGATAATCAACAGTTACTCAAAAACACTTATAAAGATTTCCTAGCCCTGCCTTGTGACAAACTTTATGTCAACCTCTTTGACTGTCTTTCTTCCCGCATGTTCTGATGCCTTTACAGCTTCCTTGCTTATCTCTTCAGCAAAGTCTTCAACAACTTTCCTTAGCTCTCTTGATGCTTCATCTGATACTCTTTTTGCGTTCGCTTTCCTGAATATCTTTTCAACCGAGGACAAAGAAAGTTCTGACATAATCATTACCTGCCTTCAAATTCTTGCATGAAGATATTTATATGTCTTTGCGACAGAATAATTTGTCATGGATGACAATACTATATATGTTCTTGACAGCACAGCATTTCTTGAGAATTACAGCGACGCTTTCGTTGATAAGGCGTGCGCTACAGTATATATGGTGGCAGAAGAGATAAAGAATCCATATGCAAGGATACAGTTTGATATGCTTCAGAAAGCAGGGCTTTCCATACTTGCTCCTGATGATGCTTCTTTGAAAGCTGTGACTGAAACTGTGAAAAAGACAGGAGACAAACTTTCGTCTACAGACATAAGCGTGATTGCCCTTGCTTTAGATTTTGCAAATAAAGGGAAAAAAGCTGTGATTGTCACAGATGACTATGGCATCCAGAATGTTGCTAAATCTATGAGTATAAAATACATGCCAGTCTCACAGAAAGGTATAAGCAGGGCTCTTGAATGGAAAAGGAAATGTACAGCATGCGGCAAAGATACAGGTGAAGAGATATGCCCTGTCTGCGGTTCTGAGACAAAGTTTGTGTCTAAGGCGAAGAAATCGTGATTATCGGGAAATTTCAAGAATAACAAAAATGGAAATACACAGAAACACTTAAAAAGATTTTGTTTCAAAATAGGTTTAGCTTCTTCTTGGGGTGTAATTCTTATGGAGATATTGAAAACAGGTACGACAACTTTAGGTTTGGTATGCAAAGATGCAGCTATCATGGCTGCTGACCAGAGATCTTCTATGGGATATCTTGTCGCAAGCGAGACTATGCAGAAGGTATTAAAGTTATCAGATAAGGTGGTAATGACTATTGCAGGTACGGCAGGCGATGGGCAGGCTCTTGCAAGGCTTATGTCTGCAGAACTTAAGCTTTATAAACTTCAGGAAGGAGAAGTCACAATAAAGACTGCTGCAACACTTCTTGCAAATGTGCTCAGATCATCTTTTAAATCATTCAGGCCTGATATGGTGCAGATACTTATTGGCGGTCATGATATTGATGGTCCTCATATATATTCAGTTGACCTTGCAGGCGCTCTTGAGGATGCGAAGACATTCGCTTTCACAGGCTCCGGCTCTCCGATGGCTCTTGGTGTCCTTGAGGACAGCTATAAGGATGGAATGTCTGTTGATGAAGGGCTTGTTCTTATACATAATGCTCTTAAAGTCGCAAAGAAAAGGGATCTTGCAACAGGCGGGAAATCTGTTGATGTTGCTGTTGTCACAAAAGATGGAATAAAATGGATAGCTGAAGAAGACATAATCAAACTCAAGAAATAGATAGTATAATATTACAGCCTTTTTATTTTTTATTGTCATAAAAAACCTATATCATCTTTTGATTTTTATTATAATTTTTGAACTATAAATCTGGTGAGATTATATGAACCTTGATGAGATAAAGAGCAAGCTTCCGGCAGGCTCTATGATAACAAATGCTCTATTTGAAGGATCAGATATTATTTTCTATACGAAAAACAAGAATTTTTTCCTGGAGAGCAGCTCTGATGTTAGAGACCTTGTCCAGATGCTCAGGAAAAGGATAGATATACGTCCTGATCCTGCAATATGCGAGAAACAGGATGTTGCGGCTGCGAACATAAGGAAGATAGCTCCTGCCGAGGCTGAAGTAGGGGAAATCCTTTTTGAGCCTGAGTTCAGCAGGGTCATAATATATGCTAAGAAACCAGGGCTTATAATAGGCAAGCAGGGGGAGACGCTTAAAAAGATAAAGCAGGAGACCTGCTGGAGCCCTATGATAAAGAGGATACCGCTTATCCAGTCAAAAATTGTTGATAAGGCGCGTGAGATAATACACAGCGAGTCCAAGTACAGGCAGCGTTTCCTTAATAAGATAGGCGAGCAGATACGGCTTGACAAAGGATCAAAAGAAGGCTGGGTGCGTGTATCTTTCCTTGGCTCTGCAAGAGAGGTCGGAAGATCTGCAATACTTCTCCAGACAAAGAAGAGCAGAGTGCTTCTTGACTGCGGTGTCAATGTAGCGTCTGTCGCTGAGAGGCACCCTTACCTTGACATACCTGAGTTTGATATAGAAGCGCTTGATGCTGTCATAATAAGCCATGCCCATCTTGACCATGCAGGCTTTTTGCCATATCTCTATGAGTATGGCTATGAGGGGCCTACATACCTTACAGCGCCGACAAGAGATATAATGATACTTCAGCAGCTTGATTACATAAAGACTATGCAGGCGGAGACAGGAAGCGCGCCATACACCAGCAAGGGGATAAAAAGTGCGGTGAAGCATTCAATCATTATGGACTATGGGCATGTGGTTGACATAACAGGTGACATGAGGCTTACTTTCCATAACGCAGGGCATATACTCGGCTCTGCTATATCTCATATACATATAGGTGAAGGCCTTCATAATCTTGTATATACTGGTGATTTCAAGTATGGTAAGAGCAGGCTTTTTGACCAGGCCAGCATGAATTTCGCACGATGTGAGTCAATAATAATGGAATCTACTTATGGCGGTGCTGCAGACAGGACACTGTCAAAGCAGGAATCTGAGGAGAAGCTTATAAATCTTGTGAAAGAGACTCTCAAGAGAGGAGGTAAAGTAGTCATACCTTCATTTGCTGTAGGGCGTGCACAGGAGCTTATGATATTTTTTGCAGAGATGGCAGACAGGAAAGAGATTGACGTTCCGGTCTATCTTGACGGGATGATATGGGATGTCACTGCGATACATACGGCATATCCTGAATTTCTTTCAAGAGGTCTTCAGAAGCAGATATTTCACCAGTCAAACAATCCTTTCATAAATCCTGTGTTCAAGAGAGTGGCGAGCCAAGTAGAGCGAAAGAAAGTGATTGATGGAGGTCCTGCGATCATAATAACCACATCTGGTATGGTCACCGGTGGGCCTATAATGGAATACCTGAGATGCCTTGCAGAAGATGAGAAGAATACTCTTGTCTTTGTCGGCTATCAGGCTGAAGGCACTTTGGGCAGGAACATCCAGATGGGCTGGAGAGATATATCTATGACGAACAGGACTGCCGGTGATTCAAGGTCTACTGTCCGCATCAATATGCAGGTTGAGACAGCCAGCGGTTTTGGTGCGCATTCAGATAGGCAGCAGCTTCTTAATTATATCTCGCGGCTTAAGTCCAAGCCTGAGAGGGTGATACTCAATCACGGTGAGTCAAAGAAGATTGTTGATTTCGGCAGGAATATTCATAAGATATTCAGGATTGAGACGCAGTATCCGCATAATCTTGATGCTTTGAGATTGAAGTGAAAGCTTGTCATATCCTGTTTCTTTTATTTTTGCCGCTTTTGCCGCATAATTATCCTTATAAGCTTTATTGAACAAAGAATAATATGAAAGTCATGTTTGGTGAAAAAAACAGATGAGAATATATTTTGCAAGCCAGTCTTTTTACCCATACATATGTGGTGTTTCTACTCATCTTATAAATCTTGAAAAAGAGATGGTGAAAAAAGGCAATGAAATTGTCGGAGTTCATCTAAGACATGCAGGAGAGCCAAATGTAGATGAAATAAAAGGCATTGAAATACATAGGGTCCCTAAAGAACCTATAGAACAGGAAATCATAGTTGAATTCAGCAAATTTAAAGAAGCAATATATAGGGAATGCCACTGCAATGCCAGGACATTTATCAAGCCGTATTATCAGGTGAATGGCTATGAAGAATTCAATAAAGTAAACGAATACTTCGGCAAAGAACTTGAGAGCCTTCTTAAACATACACCTGCCAATATTGTGCACATCCACGACTTCCAGCTTCTATTCACATATAAATATGTGCCTCGGGGAACACCTCTCATAATAACATGGCACATTCCCTTCATTCCAGACATGTCAAAAGAACTAAGTGAATTTCTGGTAAAACATCTCAATGAATATGATAAAGTGACCTTCTTATCTCAGGACTATATTGATGCTGCCGTAAAGGCAGGACTTCAAAAAGAAAAAGCAGAATTGATATATCCTATTACTGACACGCACTTTTTCCAGGTCCAGGATGTAGACAAAAGCGCAGTAAAATCTGTATATAAAATACCTAAAAACTCTAAAATAGTATTATGCGTCCAAAGACTGGACTATAAATCCAGCCATGATCAACTAATCCGTGCCTTTCCAAAAATAAAAGAACAGATACCGAATACGAAACTCGTCTTTGTCAGCGACAAGTCAATGAGCAACAAAATCCCGGAACAAATAGAATATATAAAACAAATACTGCAACTGATAAAAAAACTCAAGCTTGAAAAAGATATAATATTCACAGGAGACATAGACAACCAGAGCCTTCTTGAACTTTATAATACATCAGACATTGTGGCTCTCTGCTCAAAAAATGAGGGTTTTGGCCTGTCGATAACAGAAGCGATGGCATGCGGAAAACCTGTTGTCGGCACAAAGGCAGGAGGAATCCCTATACAGATAAAAGATAACATGAACGGTTATCTAGTTGATGTTGATGATATAGATGCAACATCAAAACAAATAACAAAAATCCTGAAAGACAGCAAACTGCAAAAAAGAATGTCTAAAAAATCATTGGAATATGTAGAAAAATACTTCAAGATTGAAATAGGCATAGAAAAACACCTCATTCTATACAATAAAGCAAAAAAAGAAAAAGATGAACTGCATCGCATGGAACACCTTGATACTACAAATATCAGGGCAATAATAACAGATTATGAACTGACAATCACAGATAAAATGCCTGATGATGACTTTAACGAAAAAGACATTGACCGCAACCTGTTAAGAAGCCTGAAAAAACTCAATATCGATTTAATACTTGCAACCGGGAGAAACATCCGTTATGTAAAAAGAATGTGCAAAAAATTCACAGGATGGCGCTGTATAGTAGCAGAAAATGGTGCAGTCATCTATTTTCCTGCCACAAAAAAAACAGTTACAATAAATACATATTATATGACAAGAGCAAAAAAAATAATAAAAGACCTTAACCTTCCGGGTACAGTGACAGGCAAAGTGATAGTAAGAGCAAGAGCAGCAGATGAGCAGCTCATAAGAGAAAAACTTGGCAAGCTAAATGAAAAAGTAGATATAATCAAAAATGCCAATGAGATAATGATCATTCCCATCAGTGTTGACAAAGGCCTGGGTCTAAGAATTGCGATGAGATACCTAAACATAGATATGGATAAGACCATAGTGATCGGCAATGAAGAGAACAGCCAGAGCATGTTTATGAACCCCGGCATCAAGATAGCTCTATCCAACGCAACAGAAAAACTAAAAGAATTTGCAGACCACGTGACAAAAAAACCGTCAACTAGAGGTATGCGCGAGATAATAGCTCAAATAGAATAATGATGTGCTAAGATGCATAAATGATGGGCATATTTTTTATAAGAAAAAGAAAAAAGGCTTTTACGCCTTATATTGTTCTTATCCCAAGAGATTCTCCAATGTCCCGATTATCTTCGTTCATCTCCTGAGGGCCGAGGATGTACTGGGATTTTATCCCGGTTATGATTGTGATAACTCTTATTTTTCCCTGCATGTTCTGGTCTATTCTTGCACCCCAGATTGTTGATGCGTCTGTATCAAGATGCTTTGCTACAAAGTCACCTATCTCTCCGATTTCTGTGAGTTTCATGTCGGGCCCTCCTGATATATGGACAAGTGCGCCTGTGGCACCCTGGTAATCTACATCAAGAAGCGGGTTTGACATTGCCTCTTCAACTGCTTCTCTTGCCCTTGCAGCTGTGCTGCTTTCGCCAATCCCTATGACTGCCACTCCGCCATTTTTCATCACTGATTTTACATCGGCAAAGTCAAGGTTTACTATGGAAGGTGTTGAGATTGTCTCTGTTATGCCTTTTATCATTGTGACTATTATTTCATCTGCTACTGCAAATGCCTGCTGTAGCGGCATCTCTCCTGCGACCTCCAGAAGCTTGTCGTTTTCAATCACAATCACTGTGTCGCATTCCTGCCTTAGCCTTGCAAGGCCTTCTTCAGCTTTAGGTATCCTTCCACCTTCTATCTTGAAAGGCATTGTGACGACACCGATGACTATCGCATCGTTTTTCTTCGCTATTTTTGAGATGATAGGAGCGCTTCCTGTTCCTGTACCTCCGCCCATGCCTGAGATTATGAAGACAAGATCTGCCGGCTTCAAAGATTTTTCAAGTTCAGTCATGGATTCTTCTGCCGCCTGTTTGCCTACATTAGGATAGCCGCCTGCTCCAAGGCCTTTGGTGATATCTTTCCCGATAAGTATCTTCTTGTCCGCTTTTGATATGAGGAGATGCTGCTTGTCAGTATTTACAACGACCGTGTCTGCTCCTTTTATCCCCATCGCGTCGAGCCTTGTCACAGCGTTGTTACCCATGCCTCCTACTCCAGCAACCATTATCCTTGCATCCTGCACATCATCAAATGAATCAGCTATATTGCTTATCTGCTGTGGTGCCGGCTGGGTGAATGACTGGTCTCTCTGTATGTTCTGTGACATTGTTTGCGGTTCCTGTTGAGGCATCTCTTGTCTTGTCTGTTGCGTTTGCTCAGGTGCTGTGAAAGGTGACTGGTCATTTGCCTGTTCCTGGGTGAACGGGGTGCTGTACTCTTGATTCTGCGGCTGCATCTGTTGAGGCACTGGTTCCTGTGATGCGAATGGCGCTTCAAAAGAGTCATGTGCTGTGTTTCTTTCAGGCATTTCATTTTGTACAGGCTCTGTAGCCATACTGTTCTGCGGAGCATTGTCCGCGCGGTTCTGTTCAGAACTGTTCCTTGCTGCAAGCGCACTTTCAATAAATGATTTCATATTTCATTACCTCTGAGATTATTTTTAGGTTTAGATGTATCTATTAGTTGGTTAATAACATTAAGGTTTTTCTTTATTTATAAACATTTCGGTTTTTGAGTGATGTTTTTGTTGTTGCCTAGTTATGTATGTTACCGTGAAGGCATAACATTTTTAAATATAAGATATAATTCATATCATGGCCGAATGGACTTTTTATGCTGCAAGAGGAATTGTTTCATATGACAGATTAGGCGAAGCATTTTTTGATCCTGAACAGATTGAGGAAGGGCTGAAGATAGGTTTGATGCCTCAGATAATCCTTAATCCAGATGCCCAGAATCCTGAAGTCATTAATCTATTATCTGAATATTTGAAGAGCAAAGAGATCAACGATGTACCTTTAAAGATAACAGCCCACGGCAAAGGACAGTTTGTTGATTCAGAACTCCCTTTGATTGAGCGGAGCATAGATGCTATAATTGAGCTTAATGAAAAAAGGGGCGAGCCTCTCTTCAAGGAAATCGTGTTCCATGCAGGTGCAGTCCATACTTTTGAGAAGGAATGCAAGTTGAGGGCACAGCCTGAATATCATGGTTACAGCAGCATAGATGCTACATTTACACTGCGAGATTATCTTGAATCATTAAATAGTATAAAATCCGTGATAATCAAAGCATCAGAATATGCGGTTGAATCAGGGATTGACCTTATAATAGAGAATGTCGGCCAGATAAATTATGCGGTCGTCCCGAGCCAAAAGGCTGAAAACAGACCAGAAGGCCTCAGAAAAGATTCAAGATGGGCCGATACTATATGGCTGCCTGAAGCTTTGCAGGTGGGGGATGTCGGCTGTGTATATGATCTTGATTTCCTTACAGGCGGGAAACTGCCGGTCTGCATCGATATCGAGCATCTGGGCCAGTCTGTTGAATATTCACAGGATTATAATCTGATGGAATATGATGCAGGGGACATAACTGAGGAAGAGCAAAAAGTACTTGATGACCTCGGCGTTTTTGTCAGGAAAGGAAATCCTATTCTCTATGAGCATCCGATTGATCCTGCTGAAATTATCCGAAGATTTGACGGAAGAATACCTATATGCCATATTGGTGGGCAGGTAGATATGGTCTACGATGATGGGGGCGTATTGAAGATTGGTTCTCATATGCCTGTAACTTTCAGGGAAGATTTCAATGAATATATAGAGGTTGATGGCCTGAGATTAAGAGAGAATGCAAGGCGCCAGGAGAAGCTGGAAAAATACCTTAGGGCGCTTCATGATGCAGGATGCAGGAGCGGTGTGCTTGAACTGTACTTGGGTTCTTGTCATGTTGGTGACAAATGGAGATTCTATAATGAGCTTTCCTTGAGGAATGTGAAGTCAATAATTGACAGATTTTAGCTCAAATTTTTATTTCTATTATTCCAAACCAATATCTATGCCGGATTTCAAGCTTATGTCATCATTTTGGCCAAAGGGCGACCAGACAAAGGCGATTGATGCATTGGTCTCGGGTCTTCGGGATGGTAAAAAACACCAGACACTGCTTGGTGTCACAGGCTCTGGAAAGACATTCACAATAGCTAATGTGATATCCAGATGGAAGCGGCCTGTGCTTGTAATTACACATAATAAGACACTTGCGGCGCAGCTCTACAATGAGTTCAAGGAATTCTTCCCGGACAATGCTGTTGAGTACTTTGTCAGCTATTATGACTATTACCAGCCGGAAAGCTATCTTCCGCAGACAGACACATATATAGCGAAGGATGCATCTATAAACGAAGATATTGACAGGCTAAGGCTTTCTGCCACAAGATCCCTGCTTACGTGTGATGATGTGATAATTGTGGCGAGCGTCTCGTGCATATACGGCATAGGGATGCCGGAAGAATACAGGAAGATGTCTCTTGAGGTCAGGGAAGGCATGAAGATTGGCAGGGATGAGATAATATCCAGGCTTGTCGATATGCAGTATGAGAGAAATGATGTTGACCTTAAGAGAGCGAAGTTTCGTGTCAGGGGCGATGTGATTGATATCCACCTGAGCTATGAGCAGACTGTCATAAGGGTTGAGCTTTTCGGCGATGCTGTCGAGTCTGTCAAGGAGCTGCATCCGGTCACTTTGAAATCATATGGTAAACTTGACAGCACGCTGATATTTCCTGCAAAGCACTTTGTCATGCCTGAAGAGAACACGCGCCGTGCGATTGAATCTATAAGGTCTGAGCTTAAAAATCGGCTTAAAGAGCTTGTGAAGCAGAACAAGCTTGTAGAAGCGCAGAGGCTTGAGCAGAGGACAGAGCATGATCTTGAGATGCTTGGTGAGATAGGATACTGTTCAGGCATTGAAAATTATTCCCGTCATTTTGACGGGAGAAGTCCTGGTTCACCTCCTTCATCACTTCTTGATTTTTTTCCTAAGGATTTTCTTATAGTTATAGATGAGTCGCATGCCACTTTGCCGCAATTTAGAGGTATGTATGCCGGTGATTTCTCGAGAAAGCAAAGCCTTGTCAATTACGGTTTCCGCCTTCCTTCAGCATTTGACAACAGGCCGCTTAGGTTTGAGGAGTTTGAGAAGCGTATTCATAATATAATATATGTCTCTGCCACTCCGCAAGATTATGAGTTAGATAAAAGCGGCAGCCCTGTGGAACAGATAACAAGACCTACTGGGCTTCTTGATCCTGTCATTGAGGTCAGGCCTGCGAGAGGGCAGGTGGAAGACCTGATTAAAGAGGTCAGGATGCAGGAAGAGAAAGGCTTCAGGACGCTTGTGACAACATTGACGAAGAAGCAGGCAGAGCAGCTTTCCGAGTTCATGGTACTGAAAGGGATAAAGGTGAGGTATATGCATTCTGATATTAAGACTCTTGAGAGGACAGAGATCATACGCGACCTGCGCCTTGGCAAATTTGACTGTCTTGTCGGCGTGAATCTCCTGAGGGAAGGGCTTGATATACCTGAGGTCTCTCTTGTCGCTATATTTGATGCAGATAAAGAAGGTTTCTTAAGGAATGCAAGATCTTTGATACAGACAATAGGCAGGGCGTCAAGGAACAGTGAGGGCAAGGCTATCTTGTATGCTGATAAGATTACCGGTTCCATGAGGACAGCTATGGATGAGACATTGAGGCGGCGGGAGATACAGGAAAGCTATAACAGGGAGCACGACATTGTCCCGAAGACAATTGTCAAAGGCATACAGGAGAGGGTGCTTCCGAAAGATGAGCTTGCCAACATAAAGGCTATAAAGAAGATTGACAGGCATAAGATTTCTGATGATGAAAGGCGGACTCTTCTTGCCGAGCTTGAGCTTCTGATGAACGAGGCTGCAGAGATGCTTGAGTTTGAGAAGGCTGCGGTTTTGAGAGATAAGATCAGGGAGCTTAGGGGGTAAATTTTTCAGTTTAATATTGGATTTTGTGTTCGTATATCTTTTTTCATAAACAATCTTGATATTTTATTTACCATGTCTGAATATTCCTCTATTTCGGCAAAACCTGAAAATATTTTACCATATATCTTTATTATCTCATCTTGCATATCTTCAGGAAGATGATTGAAGTTATAGGTATATACACTATCATTTTTAATTTCTTCAAGGATAAGATAGTTTTCATATGATGACCATTTTGGGTTGATATGTAAGGGATATTCTTTTTTACTTCCATTTTTGCATATGTCAGGGATTAATCCGATAGCCTTGTACGCATAATATCCTATGACCTTTTTCTGGATTTCTGGGTTGAGCCCTAAGAAATATTCTGCTACATCTTCAGGAGCATCCTTGTTTATTCTGTCTATACCTTTTATATGTCCAATTATCTCGCTGTCCATGTCAGGAAATATATTATTTTAACTTTAACAATCTTTTCTTTCACTTGAATATCTCGCCGGTCTCTTCTGACCAGAACAGGAGGTCCAGGGCGTCCATAGGTATTTTCGTATCTTCTGATAATTTTCGTACGCAGTTTTCAATCTCAATGTATCTTTTAGGAGTGATTGTTTTTGGTATGCTGTCAATAATTTCGTATCTTTTGAGGTTCCTGAGTATGTGGCGGTCAAGTATGGCTATATCATCCCCTTTGCCTATGTTTCTCAGGAAATGGCTTGCTTCTTTCATGCCCATGCCTTTTATGTTCTTGACAAGCCAGAGGCGCAAGGCAGGTATGTCTTTTTCGTATTTTTGGATTGTCTTTTTGATTGATATCTTTTTTGTTTTGCTGTCAGTGAAAAAGTCTCTTGCGAGAATGATGTATCGTGCCTTGTTGTTCCTGAATCTTATGTCTCTTATCTTGTTTGATATGTTTTCTTCTGTGCCATTGAAAAGAAGCCTGTTTTCGTATAAGGTCTCTATAGTTTTATCACAGGTTCTTGCTTTTGACTGCGGCGTGAGGAGGCAGAAGCATAGTTCTTTGAATATGAATCGGTCTGATCTGTTGAAGATAGACCTGAAATGATCAAGGCGCCTGTCTATATCTTCTTTTTTTTCCTTGTAAGAAATCTTGAGCGTATCTAAAGAATACATAATAGAATGATTATGAATAATAAAAAATAAAAAAGAAAGCAAGACTTTAGATGTCTCTTGCCTTTACAGTCTTTCTTCCGTTAGCTTCTGCCCTTTTTGCTGCCTTCTTGATTATCTCTTCAACAGCAGCGGACAATACGTCGTCAGCTTCCCGGGATATGCTTATATCCAGACTCTTTGCAAGTTCTCTTATTTTGCTTTTCACTATATAGCTCATTTTTTTCACCTTTGTATAGAATAATCCTGGAAAAACCAAGACCAAATATCTCTGATATTAGCTTAAACAGTTATATATCTTTTGGTAGCCTTTGATTATTTTTGCATATACTGTTATTGAAAAGTAATTATCTTTCTGTTCTGTTTTAATATATAAATTTTAGATGTGAATATAATCTTATGGATGAACATAAAAAAGTCGGTGCAGGTTTCGGGATACTTGTCCTGAGAGATGGTAGGGTACTTCTGGGGAAAAGGCATGATGATCCTGAAAAGGCTTCAAGTATGCTTCACGGCGAAGGTACATGGACGATGCCCGGAGGGAAGCTTCATTTCGGCGAGTCTTTTGAAGAGGGCGCAGCAAGGGAGCTTACGGAAGAGACCGGACTTACGGCAAAGAGCCTTAAGGTGATAAGCGTGAGCAATGATATTGTAGATACTGCGCATTTTGTTACTGTCGGTCTTCTGTGCGAAGACTTTGAGGGCGAGCCTGCGGTCATGGAACCTGATGAGATCACGCAGTGGGAATGGTTCGGCCTTGATGATATTCCAAAGCCTATGTTCTTTCCGAGCGAGAAGCTTTTGAAGAACTATCTTGAGAAGAAGTTTTATGAGGGATGATGAAAAAATAAGGACCTATTGGATATGTTTTTTATAGAGCCTGTTGGAATCACAACTGTTTAGAAATTAAAGTTAGATAAATTTATAAAGGTGGAGTCCTATATTTTTTATATGGGAAAATTAGAGTATCTCAAGAATCTTTGGAATTATCATACAAATACATTTATGTCTCAAGTTGATCTTAAGGTTATGGAACCAATATTTAAGGAATCTTTTGAAAAAATGCCTTTTTATTCTGATGAAAATCATTTAGCTCTTTGGAAAACGGGGAAGGATAGTC
>JAIVYO010000010.1:0-15184 GCA_048635405.1 Campylobacterales bacterium
GTGGGTCAGTACATAGAAAGCCCAAAGATGATCGGAAGAGAAAAGATTGAAGGAAAGCTTGACCTTTTCGCTATGAGCAAATGCCCATATGGCGTCATGGCAGAGAACAACATGGAAGAGGCGCTTGAAACTTTCGGCGACAGCATAGACTTCTCCATACACTTCATTGCCTCAGACAACGGTGACGGCACATTCTCAAGCCTGCACGGCCAGAAAGAAGTGGATGCAAACATGAGGCAGGTATGCGTGATGGAATATAACAGCCAGGAATTCTTCGATTATCTCATGTGCCAGAATGCGAACTTTGATACAGGAAAAGATCTTGACACCACATGGGAAGCATGCGCATCAGACAACAGCATAGAGACAGCGACGATACAGGCATGCTTTGACGGAGACGAAGGGGCAGAATTGCTGAGAGCAAACATTGAGCTAACAGACGAGCTTGGCATCGGAAGTTCGCCGACTTTCCTCATAAACAACCAGATCCAGTTCGGAGGCGCATTGCCGGCAGACGAGATCAAGACTAAGTTCTGCGCAGAGAACCCTGACACTGAAGGCTGCGGCGCAACACTTTCAACAGAGAGCGATGTCTCGGCAAGCGGAAGCTGCTGATAGAAAAGGGCAGAAGCCCTTTATTTTATTTTTTTATAATTTCTCAGAGACAGATTTCAGTGATTCAATATAGCTGTCCATTTCATCATTTATTATCGCACCTTCAGAGACCAGATAATCTATAGCAAACATGAACATGTCTTTCACTTTTAGTTTACCATCATATATCTTAAGCAAGCTTGCACGCTGCAGTATTTCAAAATTGTCATCAAAGAATTCTTCATCAACAATATCCGGAAAATCTTCATAAATATTTTCATATTGCTCTCTATTGCTTTTGAATGGCTCTATAAACTCAGGTTTACTGCTCTTTCCTGTCTTCATGAGCTCAAGATACACAAACACAGGATCAAGAACAACAGCCTCTCCTATAAGCTCGACAAGACAAGTGCATGCATCATACAATTTTTTATCTTCCAATTTCCCGTAATAATGATTATACAGGCAGGCAACAGAATACTCAAAACGCCATACATTCAGTTCAGGGTCTTCCCAGTCAGAGCCCCCATCAAGCCAGTCAAATATTCTTCCAGACTCTTCAGGAATATGTTCCGGTTGAAGCTGTATCATAAGAATTATTATTCATTTATCTTTAATACTGTTATCTTATAAGCGATTTAATTGCCGCTTGCATCCACAAACAGATATATAAAATTAATCCTGCAATTCTTAATGTTTTTGCGCGGAGGTCGCCTAGTCCGGCATGGCGACAGACTGCAGATCTGTTTATCGCGTGTTCGAATCACGCTCTCCGCTTATTTTCTTTTATTATCAAAAGAGATTAAGAAACAACATAAAGACTAATTCAGGCCAGAAGGATAAGAATCAAACAAAGCAAAAGCTAGATAAGGCCAAAACAGATTAAGAGATATTCAGAACTCTTTTTATTCTATATTGCTTACCTGGACTTCGCGGAACTTTATGATCTTGTTTATCCTTTCAACTTCTCTAAAGTTTCCCATGCCCAACATTTCTCTTTTCATTGCCATTAGTTGTTCTAGACTGATATGTATCACCGTATATGTTTTTTAAAAAGCGATAAAGCCGCTTTTAATGTATGGTTCTTTTCTTTTTATGCAAAAGAAAATTCGACCAGATTGGGCGAATAAAGGTATATAGGATGTCATAAGTATATAAAGGTTTCGCCAAATCTGATTTTTTAATATATAATGTTTTTGGTTTTGTCAAAAAAATACACTCTTCTCAAGATAATCTTTTATCTCAAGCCAGCAGCCAAACGACACATCTGCCGCATTCCGGACCTCATCAGTGGCAGGACTGAAAGCAATGCTGTGCCCGCAAGACCTCATAGAAGATATATCATTCTCATGATCGCCTATGAAAAGCGTATTGTCCGGTGATATATCAAATTGTCTGCACAGTTCAACAAGCTTTTTCTGCTTCTTCCACAGGTCAACTACATTCTCAACACCACCTGAAAAGGCACCGTCAACAACACCCAACCGATTTGACACAGAAAAATCTAGTCCCATATCTTTCTTGACCCTGTCAGCAACAATATCAACACCGCTTGTCAGAAGTCCGCAGACGCAGTTTCTCTTCTTCAGGAAGTCAAGAGTATCCCTTACACCATCAATATAAGGTGGAGGAAATATGACCTTTTCAACATCAATGACATCACGACCTTCAAGAAGCTGTGCAACTTTCCGAATCCACTCCGGATAAAGTTCTCTCTTTGGATAATAATAACGCGAAAGCTTATCATATTCATCTTTTTTTCCAGACACAGAAGCCAAGACATCCCAGCTGCTGTGCCAGTCACCAGTATTATATTTGACAAGAGTCCCGTCAAGATCAAGGACAACAAGCTTTATCTCTGACATAATTACTATTTACGCATCAATCATTTTTAAATTGATAGCAAAAAAAGAAAACACTTACTGCTTATTCACAGCATCCATAACCTTTGAAAGATCAATCTCGCAAGCAGAGACCGGAACATCAAGCCCCCAGTTCACAAGCACAGAAGGATGGATCTCGCCAACAACACCTATCTGGACACCGCCAAGTACAAGTCTTGCACATCTTCCGGCAATAAAAGACATATCCTCATACTCTTCAAACTTAATATCAATATCAAGATTAAGCGCAAAAGCTTCAACAGCCGCCTTCATCTGCGAGAAGTCAGAAGAGAGGCCGGCAGATACAAAAGCAATGCTTGTCTCCTCAGACACATTGGTCTCCGAAGACTTGTCTTTCAAAAACACAGTCCCTGCCTCAAAAAGATTTTGCGGGTATTCATTGTGGGTGTTCTCGGAAAATATTTTCATAAGCCCGGGCAGAATCTTGTTTCTCATAGCGTCATATTCTATATTTACAGCGTTTGCGGTCCTGACAAGGTCTTGAGATACATTCCGGCTCATCTTATCAAAAATTGTCTTTGCATTGGACATATGGAACGACTTGCACTCAAGATACCCAAAACCGACAAACAGGTCTGAGACCTTCCTCAAAAAGATTGTCTTTGATGACTCAGAACCGACAGTTGCAGCATCAGACATCTCGCTTTCAAAATTATCATAGCCGTAAGCGATAGCTATATCTTCCACAAGATCAATCGGATGGAGCACATCAGTCCTGTAAGAAGGGACAGATGCCTCAACAGATGAAGATGAGATTTTTTTCGCACCAAGGCCCATCATCTCAAGATAACCGATTACCTTGGCAGCATCAAGGTCCAGGCCCAAAAGCCGGTTAGCATAACCTATATCAAGCTTCATGGCCTTAGGCCTAAGGTCAGGATATTTCCTGCCTGATACATCAACCTCATATATCCTGCCGCCTGCATCGCACAGCATAGTCACCATAATATTCAGCGCCTGGACAACCACTTTCTCATCAGTGCCTGTTATGTCCAGAAATATATTTTTTGTCTTTCCAGTCACAGTCGTATGGATACCGTTTATTATCGGCGGAAAAGAGACAACCCTGTCCTTTGCGTCAATCCAGATAGGATACACATCCTTATCTACAAGATGCGCATAAGCTTTCCCTTTTGGATGATCCTTAAGTATTGCCTCAATTGTCATCTCGCTCTTCCCTTCAAGAGGGACAAAACTGAAATCCCTGCCTTTTGTCGTATACCTTAAAGGAAAGCTGACAGTATCAAGATCATGGACACCTATCGCAGCACTCTTGCGATTCCTCGAATGCGTTGTGTGAAGCTTTTCCTGCACCTGCATAAGCCTCGCTATGAAACCAGAATCAATTGAGACCCCTTTGACAACCGCAGCAACTGCGAACTCCCTGACTTTCTTTACAGACGGATCAATTGTTGCCTTATAATCGCTCTTGCTGACATCATACTTCCTCAATCCCTTCTCAAGACCAAGAAAACTTTTGAGAGCTCTTGCAAATCCTTCCTCGGAAAGCATGTCAGGCCTGTTCGGGAATATCTCAACAGCAATCTCATCATCAGTGATCTCCTCAAGGTCTGTGCCAAGCATTGGTATCTTCTCAAGAAGAACCTTATCAGTAACTTTCTTGCCTATATATCTCAATACTGTCTTCTTGTCAAGATTCACTGTAGGCATAATTTACCACATCCAAAGTTTTGTAGTCCTCAATTTAGAGACATCGTTCCTGTAAAGGTCGCGGATGTCTGTTATCTTGTAATATTCGCTCAATATCCTCTCAAGCCCCTGGCCCCATGCAAGCACAGGAATATCAATGCCGAGCAGAGGCTTCACGACCTCAGGCCGGAATATCCCCGCACCGCCAAGCTCAACCCATTCCTTCTTCCTGGGATGGAACACCTCGACCTCGCATGACATCTCAGTATATGGGAAGTATGCAGGCCTTATCCTGACAGCAGTATATCCCATCTTCTTATAGAACTGTTTCAGATATCCAAGGAGCTGCTTGAAATTCGCGTTCCTGTCCACCACGATACCTTCCATCTGGTAGAACTCAAAAAGATGTTTCCAGTCAAGAGTCTCGTTCCTGAAGCATTTGCCTATGGCAAAATACTTTACCGGAAGGTCAGACTCCTTTATCTTCGCTATTGTCTGGGCGGAAAGCACAGTCGTATGTGTCCTCAATACAACAGTCTTTGCCTCTGACTCTTTCCAGTCACAGCTCCAGCCGCATGAATCCTTGTCTCCTATCTCATGCACTTTCTTTATATCCTTGACAATCTTTGTATCAGGAAGCTTCCCTTCCGAGACATCAACAAAGAATGTGTCCTGCATATCTCTTGCCGGGTGGTCCTGCGGCACGAAAAGGGCGTCAAAGTTCCAGAAAGATGTGGATATCATGTTCCCTTCCATCTCCTTAAAACCCATCTCAAGCCATATCCTCCTCACATAATCCAGCGACTGGGATACAAAATGCTTTTTGCCCGGATACGTAGGAGAGACAGGCGCAACAACATTATACTTCCTGAATCGCACATCTTTCCACTTCTCGTCCTTGAGGATTTCAGGTGTGATTTTGCTCACCTCTCTGACAAGCTTTACAGACTTAGCGATTCTCTCGCCGGCAGGCGTCATGGAAAGGCTCCGGACAGTCCTGAAATCCGCCGTTATAAACCTTCTTTTCTTGAGCAGCTCAATCATCTTTTTGTCAACAGGCTTGCCGCCCACAATCTTTTTAAGATCAAGCTCAATATCAGATTTAACCTTATAATAATCATTGCCTTTTCCTGTAACCTTGACAAGCATATCATCTCCTGATTTCTCAAGCTCCACAAGACCTTCCTTCTTTGCCCAGCCTAGAGCGACATTCTTGTCTTTGATATCAATCTTTGAGAGAATTGTCTTGCCGTCTTTCAGTACAGAATGTATAAGCTGCCTTTCAGGCAGGCCTTTTTCAATAACTGTCTTTCCCTCGCGCGTAAGCGTGACAACTATCTTGTCTCTCTCATCCATCTTAAGAAGCCCGAGCTTGGAAAGCTGCATAGCAGCCCTCACAACTGCCGCCTGGTCAATACCGATTATCTTGTCAAGAGCAAGGGCTGTGGATTTCTTGATTTCAGACAGTTTTTTAAGAAGCACTATCTCATGATACTGGAGATTATACTTTTTCTTTTCAGCCATCTTGCCTACCTGTAATGATTTCACCCGCATATTTTTATATGCTTTTGCATGAAAGATGCAGCAAACACATATAAGCCACAGCCGACAAAACAACAGTCATGGATCCTCTGATAATCGGACTTCCGGGCATGGCATTCATACTCATCGCCTTCATCCTTGACAATTTCCACATACTTTCAGTTGACTCAACAAAATCAATCATCTTAAATATCGCAGGCTCAACATTTCTTGCCGTCTACGCATACATCATAAGCAGTGCTCCATTCCTGATACTCAATTCTGTATGGCTTGCCTTCGCCCTGTACAAGATGTATGAGATAATGAAAAAATAACAGACAACAATCAAAACCTATTTATCCTTGAACATGCAATATATAGCAACAGCTTGCCAAAAAATGACAGCAAGACTGGAGGGATTCAATATGGTTGCAAAAAAGAAAGCTGTAAAGACAGCGGAAAAAAAGACAGACGCTTACCCGTTTGCAAGGAAAGCCGCCCTTTTGGGCATAGGCATTGCCGCAATAACAAAAGAAAAAGCTGAAAGCCTGGTAAAAGACCTGATAAAGAAAGGTGACCTTAACCAGGATGAAGGAAAAAAGCTTGTCGTAGATCTTATGACAAAGTCAAAGAAGGGCAAAAAAGAGCTTGAGACAACTGTGAACAAGCAGGTCAGCGTGATGATAAAGAAAGCGAATGTCGCGTCCAAGAAAGAGATAAAGATTCTTGAAGCCAAGATAAAGAAGCTTGAGGCAGAGATAAAAAAACAGGCAAAAAAGAAATAAAAATTTTTCTTCTCTTTTTCTTTTTCTAATATTTTTATTTCTTAATGGGTTTAATACCCCAATGCTTGCAGAAAACTGCCACCAGAGTAAAGACGAACAACACTGGTTCCCTAAAATCAAACCATGACTTCAATCCGTAGGATTGAATGTCATACAGATGCTCTGGCTTTCTGAAGCCAGTTCAAGATTCATCTACTTATGATACAGGTAAGCCACGCTAAGTAGTATAAGGCCTACAAAGACAAAGCCGAGCCCGTTAGCAAGCTGCGGAAAGACATGCTCAATATATGTGACAATACCTCTTATCAAAAGCACTGCACCGAAAAGGACAAGAATGATGAACACAAAAGACTTCTTAAGCTTATGTTTCAAATTCTTGACAGTCTTTTTGCTGACAAGACCGACTTCGGCAAAAGCAAGAAGAATATCCCCTCCCTTCTTGACAAGATCCTCAAAAAAAGAGAGCAGCATGAACATGACAGACTTTCCGACCTTGCCTTTGATGTCGGATTTCCCGCCGGATGCCTCTTCCTTCATGTCCTCAATCGCCTCTGCAGCCTCGGACTTGGCATCCTGTATCTTTTTCTTTACCTTCTCTGAAGAATCTTTTGCCATATTTATCAACCATGATGACTATACTATCATATTCGAGCATGAGATATATTAATGTTTGCATCATAGCGGACACAAAAGCAAAAAAACAAAAAGGACAGGCTAATTTTTATAAACATAGCCACCAAAATCTATGCAAAGGTTGTCAAGATGCCGCAGTCAAGAAAAATATTCCAGGAACAGCTGATATCATTCATGCAGCAGAAAGGATTCATATGGGGCCCGGAGCCTGAGATATACGGCGGGCTTGCAGGATTCTACACATACGCGCCTCTGGGAAAAAGGCTGAAGAACAATGTGGAAAACAAGATAAGAGATGTCTTCCGGAAGAATGATATATGGGAAGTGGAATGCCCCACAGTCATGCAGAAAGAGGTATGGAAAGCTTCAGGCCACCTGGAAGGATTTACAGACCCCCTGATAGAATGCTCAAAATGCAAAGGGTCATTCAGGGCAGACAAGCTGATAGAGGAAAAGCACGATGTTGTCGCCGACGCTTTCTCAGATAAGAAGCTTCTGGATTTCATAGAGAAAAATAAGATCAAATGCCCGACATGCGGTTCACCCTTCAAAAAAGAGATTAAAAAACATAATCTCATGATGAAGACAACAATAGGCACAGGCATAGAAGCATACAACAGGCCTGAGACCGCAACAACAACATACCTGCCGTTCATAAGATATGTTGACTATTTCAGGAAAAAGCTCCCTTTCGGCGTCTTCCAGATAGGAAAAGCTTACAGGAACGAGATATCGCCAAGGCAGCATGTGCTAAGGATGAGAGAGTTCACGCAGGCCGAAGGGCAGATATTCCTTTTCCCCAAACAGAAAAAAGAATGGCAAAAATACGAAAAGATAAAGGACAAGAGCCTCCCCCTATGGCCATACCAGATGCAGGAAACAGGAAAAGACCCGAAAGAGACAAAGATAGAAGATGCCCTGAAGAAAAGATACTTCAAGAATAAGGCATACGCATGGGCCATAAACCTTGCCTACACTCTTTTTACAGAGATGGGAATACCGAAAGAAAACATCCGCCTGCGACAGCACACGCTTGACGAGCGGGCATTTTACGCAGATGATGCCTGGGATCTGGAGATAAAGACAAACAGTTTCGGCTGGGTAGAATGCTGCGGCATACACGACAGGACAGACTATGACCTGAAGCAGCATGCAAAAGCATCTGGAAAGGCTCTGGAAGCCCTTGACGAAAACAACAAAAAAATTGTTCCAAACATAATCGAGATAGCTTTCGGCACAGACAGGCCGGTCTTCGCCCTCCTTGACATAGACTACAGAAAAGAGGAGGACAGGACAATCCTAAAGCTTCCAAAAGACATGGCACCGATAAATGTGGCAGTCTTCCCTCTTGTAAAAAAAGAAGGCCTTGATACAATAGCACAGGAGATCACAGACAGTCTCACAGAAAACAGCAACTTAGTTGCCGTATATGACGGCAGCGGCTCTGTAGGCAGAAGATACGCAAGGATGGATGAGAAAGGCACACCGATATGCATAACTGTAGATTTTGACACATTAAAGGACAATACAGTCACATTAAGAGACAGAAACTCTCAGAAACAGGTACGCATCAAAATAAAAGACATAGACAGAACAGTAAAGGAAATGCTTTTTGAAAATAAAAAATAGATAATCTAAAATAATCAAGACAAGCACAATCAATTATTGAAAGACCCCATGTCTGCTTCAACCTTCATGCCATTCTTCTCAAGCACAAGAGGGAACATGCCATTCTTATGTTTTGTTCTTCGCATCTTCCGAACCTCAATATTCCTGAATATTCCTTCTCCAAGACCCATATAATAAAGTACGATGACACCATCAACCACAAACTCTTCAACGCCGTACCGGCTGAACTTCTTGGAATCACCCTCAGTGACCTCTGAAAGAAGCAATGCCGTACAGCCAGTTTCCTTCAGCGCCGACACAAGATGGTACAGTTCCTTTCTGATATTATATTCTTCCTTAAGATACAGCCCGAAAAGTGTTATGGAATCTATCACAAGCCTCTTTATCTTGTTGACCGTGATAAGGTCTTTCAGCCGCGTTATTATCTCTTTGAGCTCAAAAGGGTCATAATACATGATTCTGAAAGCACCGGTGGACTCATGTTTGCTAAAATCCCACCCGAACTGCAGAGCATCCTTCTTTATATCTTCAGGGCACTCTTCCAAAGTTATGTAAAGGCAGTTCTCGCCCTTATCCAGCCCTTCCATAATGAACTGACAGGAAAATGTTGTCTTGCCGCAGCCGGCACCACCGCTTAAAAGCACGACACTGCCTTCAGGGATACCTCCCTCCATAAGCTTGTCCATACCAGGAATACCTGTTTTCACACGGTTGATTGTCAAAGACATAAATATCACTTAAAGCTAATCATCTTAACATATATTAAGACTGCCATAATATATATATAGATTACAAATCAAAAAGAAATACCAAAAAACTATATAAAAAGCTGAAGCTTAATTAAACAATATGAAAAATGAATCTTTCACAGACAGCCAGATATACACAATAATAGTTTCTGCAATAATAATATTTCTCTCAATATTTGTCATAAAGATACTTGCCTACTTCCTGCCTGCGATATGTATAGGTCTGTTCATAATATATGTTACAAGGCCAATCTACCATACACTTGAAAGAGTGATAAAGAACAGGTCAATACCGATAGCGATCACGATAATATTTGTCATAGTATCTATATCATTCTTCAGCGCGAACTTTGTCTCTGTCGCGATGACAGAATCCTCCGCACTGCTGGACAACCCTACTGTAAAGAACATACTCACCACCCAGTACGACATAAACACGACAGATATACAGGCAGAAATACTCAGGGTGATAAATTATGACAAGATAATGCTTCTGCTGGAAAAGCCTGACTTGGAGAGCATACAGGACCTGGAAAACTATTCATCCCAGATAAGATATACAATAAGCACGATAGTCGGGCTTCTCTGGGGTATAGGCTATATAATGATCCAGCTTACAATTGCGTTCATGATAGCATTCTATGGAGTCCGTGACAGGAAATCTATAAAAAAGCTGATATCAAAAGCAGTGCCTGAGAATCACAAGAATTTCATAGACAGCTTCATGAAAGAGATGGACATATCTCTCAATAACATATTCATGGGAATTTTCCTGACAGCCGTGCTTACTGGCGCTCTCGCATATGTCATCTTCATGTACTACAGCATACCATACCCTATCATCCTGGCAACAGCAACAGCCATACTGACACTCATACCGATAATAGGTGCCTGGCTAATATACACGCCCATAAGCATGCTGATGTTCTTCAGCGGCGACGCACAGACAGCGATAACATTCTTTGTCCTGAACCTTCTTGTCGTAAGCAGCATACCTGACTGGATAACAAAACCGCTTATAATAGCAAAAGAAAAAAAGATGAACATCCTTCTGGTAGTGATAAGCTTTATCGGAGGAGCCGCCGTATTCGGGCCTGTAGGCTTCATACTGGGACCTATAATAATCGCCGCGGCAGCATCAATCGTATATGTCTTCATACATGATACAGATAAAGAGATTAAAGAGATAGCAGGCTAAAAACTATATTAATAAGATAAAAGCAATTAATAGAATGGTTCTGGAATCCATCATCTCAAAAAGGGAGATTGAAAAGCGCCCGATAGAGATGCTTGCATACAGCATAATTGTCACATCAATCTCAATATGGTCCGCATACATAATATTTCCGACAGCAGCATCAATTGTTTTTCTGTTCCTAATATCCATAGCGCTTGTGCCTGTAATATACGGCACTATAAAAGACGACGAGCTTAAGATAGAAAACGCAGACAGGTCAGTATCTCTCGGATTTTTCGAAAGGCACGGCACAGTGCTGAAGATATATGCATATTTCTTCCTCGGGATAATCATCGCTACATCATTCTGGTACATGTTCCTTCCTGAACAGCAGGCAGAGGTCATGTTCGCCCTTGAGATAGAGACTACAGAAGCTCTTGGAGCATTCAATTCCAGCTACGGGTTCCCTGAGATACTTGCAAACAACCTTAAGGTCATGTTGCTCTCTTTCTTAATATCATTCATCTTCGGAACAGGCGCCATATTCATACTGAGCTGGAACGCCGCAGTCGTAGGCATATTCATAGGAAATATAGGAAAAGATCTTATCCAGATACACAGCTCAAAGATGATTGCGCTCATCATGGCGCTTGTCCAGGGCCTTTCAGGCATAGCGCTGCATGGCATACCGGAGATTGCCGCATACTGCATAGCAGGTATAGCAGGCGCGATACTGTCAATAGGGATAACAAAAGGCCACAAGACAGACATTATAATGAATGATTCTATAAAGCTGTTTCTCATGTCAGTCGCAATCATCATGGCTGCTGCATTTATCGAGGTATATATAACACCGATATTGTGACGACCAAAAGTTATATATATAATTTTCGGTTATAATAAAAGATATGATAGTATCATTTATAGCCATAGCAATGTTCATCATACTTGCAGTCCTGTGGACCATAGACACTGTAGAGACCTGCAGCCTTGTTGATAAGGAAGGCCTGGATGTGGAAGAAAACCCGGTAGCAAAATTCTTCCTAAAGATAAATGACAGGGATTTCGTGCTATTCAAACTGTTCGACCTTGCAATGCTTGGAGGCATACTATATTATATATACGGAACCAACATGCTCGCTGCAGAAATGCTTCTTTTTGCGTTCACGCTCGTATACGCATATACGGTCGTGCACAACTACATCATCATCAGCAGATGTAAAGGGGACAGGACATGAAAGACATCACTGAAGATATAACAGCACTCAGGACAGCTGCAGAGAAAAGATACAATAAAAGGCATATAAGTATTCTAAAAAAAGTTGTCGGCAAGACCATACCAATCCTTGTGCTTGTCATAATCATAACTATTTTCATAAGATTCTCAATAAATCTCACACCGGGACAGGAAAGGATACTGATACTTCTTGACAGGGGAGTGATTGGCCTGTTTGCCATAGACCTTCTCACAGATTATATCCTGAGCAGTTCAAAGAGCGCCTTCCTCAGGAAAAGATGGTTCAGCTTCCTACTGTTCCTGCCGTTGTTCAACATCATAGGACGGTTCGGCACAGGAACTGCAAGACTGATGTATTGCAGCGAGATGCTGTCAACGGGAGAGAAAGCAGAAGGCCTGCTGAAATTTCTTGAGGGCAGCACATTGAATCCTGCAATGAAAGCAGGCCATGTGACAAACATAAGCGCGCGTCTTGCAAGATCATCCTATATTCTTGAAAGGTTAAGGTCTATATAGAAAATAATGATATATTCCCAGGTTCATTTGGTGTTCACATCTTCATTTGGAATCAGATGACGATCTTCAAATCATTACCTTTTGGGATACCTGATTAAAATGTAAAAGTGAGCCCGGAGGGATTTGAACCCACGACCCTCGGATTAGAAGTCCGATGCTCTTTTTGGTCCTGGAGACCATACTTCTCCAGAATATCCAAGCTGAGCTACGAGCCCACATATCACAACATCAGTTGACACATTATCTTTTTAAAGATTTATCTTAAAAGCCAGCTTTTGAAAAGCAGCGCATCATGCTCAAGAAGCGGAGATTCGCATACGACAGAGCAACTATAGCCATTTTCTCTTATTGAATCAGCCATAAGGCGAAAATCAGGGTCTTTGGCGCTTAACGGAAGATGGCTTATCTCATTGCCGTTGGCATGCCTCATACATGACATATGTATATGAAAACGCTTTAGATCAAGCTCATTCTCAAGCCTTTCAAAGACAGAAGTATAATCACCCTTATCTTTTATCCCTCCGAAAGTGCGCGCATGGATATGCCCGAAATCAATCACAGGGCAAACATTATCACAGGCCTTGCAAAGGCCTATTATCTCATCAATGCTCCCGAAAGATTTCTGCTTTCCCATTGTCTCGGCACCGAACATGACTTTTGAAGGATATCGCTTATATACCTCATCAATATTTGCCTTTATCAACGAAAATGCCTCATCTTTAGGCCTCTGTGAATAAAAACCAGCATGGACAACCATAAGCCTTGACCCCAAAGCTTCCGCAATCTTAAGCGTATCTACGAGGCGCCCAATGCTGGCCTTCTGAACTTCCTCCCTTACAGATGCAAGATTGATATAATAAGAAGCGTGGCAGGTCAGCTCAATTCCCAACCTTTTTGCAAGACTGCCAACATCTTTTGCATTATCTAAATTTAGATATATGTTTCTCACGAACTGAATCTCCATAAGATCAAGACCCAGCTCTTTGATGCGCCTTATGCCTTCCAGAGTGTCATGGCCTTTGGACGACGCAGGTATGCCTGAGATGCCAATATTTACATCCATATCAGATATTTGCCGGAAAAGAAATAAATAAGAGTCTTAGATTGCAAGATGTTTCAGCACAAGCTCAACAACAATGATGACAGTGATAAAGACAAGAATATGCTCTGGCTTGAACACTATGGATTCCTTGTAATCATCAAAATATCTTACAAGACCTGCTGTGCTGCTTGGCAGGCTGACCTGTTTTTTCTTTCCCATTGTATCACATCTCTTGATAAATAACTATGATGGGGTGAGTAAGCCTCCTTCTGTTCTTGTGGTATTTGACTATGCGTGTCAAAGCACTTGCTTCAGGAAGGATGCCCGTTTCACAGAATTCTTTGCAAACTTCTGCCGTAAAGCATCATTATACTGCAAAGTTCTTATCGTTTCTGTTGCATTGCCCAGGCTCTCACCTGCCGGCTTTCACCGGTTCCACTCCTGACTTAACAGGTGAAGGGAGGACTTTCCTCAGATATCAGATACCCGAAACCACACTACCCCTTCTATATCCCAGACCTGATAGACAGATCTGCAGCGCCTATGCTGCGTATAGGACAACTTACCTAAAAGGTAAGTAATATATTATATTTTTCTTTTTATATGATTAGGAATGAAATTGAATTGGTTCATACTAACAGTTCACTTTTGTTGCCGCCGTCTATAGCGGCTAGAATTACAAAAAGAGTACATGTTTGGCATGTAAGGGAGTTTTTTACCGGAAAGTTTTTAAACTTAGGCATTGGAACATTTATAAGAATTTTTTCTGATATTATAATATGCCAATCAATCGCGATACGAAATAAATTATTTTTAATGGAAAAGGGAAAAGTTATTTATGAACCGCTGGATTTGAATGATTATAAAGTATTTAATTCGAAATCCATAAAAAAAGATTTTAATATTCCTGATGAATCCATAGTTATCATAATTATATCACGGATTCATCCTTTAAAGGGACAATATGAATTTATTGAAAGCTTAAAAGATATTATAAACAAAAATAAAAAATTATTTATTCTAATCGCGGGTGATGTTACCCCATTAACTTTAAAAAATAGATTATATAAAAATAAGATTTATCAGTTGATAAAGGATAACGGTTTTAAAAATGTTAAATTGTTAGGATTTAGACATGATATAAGTAAACTCTTATCTTTGGCCGATATTTGTGTGTTTCCTTTCTTGAGAGATGAACCCTTTGGGATAGCAGTAACAGAAGCTCTGGCATTTGGTAAAATGTCTTTTTTCCCTATGCAGGGAGGTTTGAAGGAAGTGTATGAAATGTTTAAAGAAGGAAGAACGTTCGATATTGCGAAAATTATAGAGGAAGTTAATACTCATAACATTCAAAGGTTTAATGAATCAGGGAGTATTAGGGTTCCGAAAATATTATCTTTTCCTGAATATAAAAAAAATATTAGTTCAATTGTTCAACAAATCACAGAAGACAATAAAAGGAATGAGACTTAAATGCTTATCAGCTTAATGGTAAATGATGGACAATTCTAAAAATATACCCGAATGTGTAGTCGAATAATTTTACAATCTATAACAAATTATATTAAGCGGCCAAAAATAAAAAATTTGACAGCCATAGTGCTTCTTAGAATTTTCTTTTTACACCTTAATAAAATAGGAAGGTAATAAATGAGACTGGCTTTGGTTTTTAATCCTTTTAAATATAAAATTCACGAAGAGAATATACGAATAGTTCAAAAGTACTTTGGACTTTTTCCGCCATTAA
>JAIVYO010000011.1:0-14495 GCA_048635405.1 Campylobacterales bacterium
TATAGAGACAGGCTTTGAAGAGTTTCATATTTTTATGTAAGTAGTATATCTTTATAGTTTTTTGTGTTTTTTTGACTATCTTAAATACTCTATTTTACTATAAAATCTTCTTTCTTGTGTGAGGCGAGCTCATAGCCATTGCCGAGCCTGAGGCATTTTGTCGGGCAGACATCTTCGCATCTGCCGCAGAATATGCATTTTGAAAGATCAAGCTGCCAGAACTTCTTGTCTTTTATCACGCCTATCGTGTGGACAGGGCATGCTTTTGCGCACAGGCCGCAATAGATGCATTTTTCTTTATCGTATATGTGCTTTCCCCTGAATCCTTCCGGTACAGGCTCTTTTTTGTATGGGTATTTTTCTGTGGACGGTTTCCGTATGATGTTCCTGATTATGTCTGTCAGCATTTTCATATCCAGATCACCCTCATAAGGTCTATCGCTGCTACAAGCGCGAAAAGCCAGTAGAATCTTAATGCCTGCTCAATCCTCAGCCTTGCGAAAAGGACTCTTGCCGCCGTGAGCGCGAAAAGGACAGCAAGGCTTTTTGCGATAAGGACAAGTATGTTCTGGGCACCTCCCAGATAAAGGCAGATCATGAGCAGTATCAGGACAAATGTCTTCACCATTGTCGCAAGCTCTATCAGTGCGAGCCTTTTTCCTGTGAACTCGGCCGTGTAGCCGCCGACAATTTCCTGGTGCGCGTTTGGGATATGGAATGGCGGAATCTCTACTTTTGCAAGGATAGACAGAAACATGGATATCGCTGCCAGAGGATAATATGCGATGAGCCATGTGTCAAAGATATGTATTGAGTTCAGGCTGAAAGCGAGCATAGGGACAATGACTGCTATTATGAACGGCAGCTCGTAGGCTAATATGAGGACGATACCTCTTATGGCGCCAACCACTGCAAAATTGTTCGCGGACGCGTATCCTGCCAGGAACATTGCTGCTGAGCTAAATAACAGGAAATATATTATGACTATGTAATCTCCCGTGAAAGATATTATTGTACTGTAGACAGGGACAAGCAATCCTGCTGTCAGTGCTGAAGCAAGAGCTATAGCAGGGAAAAGTGTATAGCCTGGTTTTGCCTGGACAGGCCGTATGTTCTGTTTCCCTGCAAGCTTTAAGATGTCGTAAAATACCTGATATATCGGTGGACCTATCCTGTTCTGCATCCTTGCCGCAAGCTTTCGCATGATTCCTGAATAAAGCATGGCTGATGCTATGATGAAAAGGATTCCGGGGTATATCAGGATATCAAATATCATGGCTATTGCCTCTTAAGAGATTTAAGGTATGTCTCGTCCACAGTCTTTGTCCTGCCTGTCTTTGTGTCAAGTAGAGTGACCCTGTCTGTGCAGGAGAAGCATGGGTCAATGGATGCGACTATTACGGGCATGTCTGCAAGCTGCTGGCCTTTCAGCATCGGCTTGAGCGATAAGATGTTCGCAAGAGTGGGTGTCCTTATCTTTACCCTGTACGGCTTGTCTGTACCGTCTGATCTTGCGTAATAGAGTATCTCTCCCCTGGGCGCTTCTGCGTGGTATATGGCTTCGCCTTCAGGGATTATGTCCGGCACTTTTACAGAAAGGCTGCCTTCAGGCATCATATGAAGGCATTGCCTTATTATCTTTGTTGATTCAAGAAGCTCTTTGAGCCGTACCACTGCTCTTGATTCAATATCAAGCGTCTTGTGTATTACCTGATTGAAGTCAATAGTGCTATATTTTAGATATGGATTATCTTTTCTTATGTCACAGCTTATGCCTGAGCCTCTTGCAGTGGGACCTACGGCACAGCATTGTCTTGCATCTTTTTCTGTCAATATGCCTGTGCCTCTTGTTCGTCTTATTATGGTTGAGTCGTTCACGAAAACATCTATGTAGTGGTGGATGCGGGCGTCTATCTTGTCTATGGCTTTGTGCAATTCTTCTGCCTTATTTTTTGATATGTCGCGCCTTACTCCTCCTATAGTGTTCATTGAATAGCTTACCCTGTTGCCTGATATCTTTTCCAGTATGTTCATGACAATTTCCCTGTCGCGCCATGCAAGCTGGAATACTGTATCAAAGCCTATCTCATAGCCTGCTATACCTACCCATAAGAGATGTGAGTGAAGCCTTTCAAGCTCGGCTATGATCATTCTTATGTATTTGGCCCTTTCGGGGATGTCTATTTCTGCAAGCTTTTCTACAGCACCGCAATAAGATAATGTGTGTATTGAACTGCATATGCCGCATATCTTCTCTATCAGGAACCTGTCATGCATGTATGTTCTCTGCTGGAGAGCTTTCTCTATGCCTCTGTGCATGAAGCCTATGTTTATATCTACATCGACGATTGTCTCGCCGTCAAGATGCACCTTGAGGTATTCAGGCTCAATAAGAGCAGGGTGCTGAGGGCCTAAAGGTATGGAGTAACTGTCCTCTCTGCTCATTGAAGCTCTTCCTCCAACTGCTTTATGAAAAGGTCCATGACTATTGTCTTGTTTTTTGCAATCTTTTTGCTTTCTTCGAGCACGAGCAGGTCGTACACTTTCCTGTACTCTTTAAGTGTCTTTATTATGTCTTTAATCTCTTCTGCGCCGAACCAGTCCCATGCTGCGATAGACAGCCTTGCTATGCCTACTGCTCCCAGGAAGTCTATAAGGTCTGCGTCATGAAGAAGTATGGCCTCGTCTGTGTTCGGCTTGCCGTTGGGTATATGGCACAGTATCGCTTTTTTCACAAGAGTTATCTTGTCGTCGGGGTATCCTGTTTCCTTAAGGAATTTTTCCGCTTCTTCTGCTGATCTTTCTGCGTGGGGCTCGTTCTGGTCTATGTCATGGAGAAAGCATGCAGCGTGAAGTATCTGGTCATCGTATCTTATTTCTGCTTTCTTTGCTATCTTTTTTGCTGTAAAGTACACTCTTCTGAAATGGTCAAATCCTGCCGCAAGTTCGCTTCCCAGCTTATCTTTGGCATATTTTTCTATTTTATCTCTGTTATCCATCATGATCTCTCTCTCTCTTTCTTTTTAGTCTCTTCTCAAAGGATATATCGGGGACTCTTTGGCGAGGAGCAGATGTTCTTTTATTGCACCTTCAACCTGTACACCAAGCATTTCGGCAAGTTCCATCTCGTACAGCATCGCTCCCGGGAAATCTTTTGTTATTGTCTTTATCTTTGGAAGATTCCTGTCTATAGCTGTCTTTATGTTTATCATCTGCTTTCCTGTCCAGAAATGATATATTATTTCTATCTCTTTTTTCGTGTCTATTCCTGTTATGGCTGTGATGTGACCTATCTTGTTGCCTTTGATTGTCTTTATTGCAGACTGGAGATTATCCGCATCTATTTTTATGTAGATGTCATTTCCTTCTTTCTTGTATATCTTTCCTATTTTCTTTAACCAGTCCATGATGATCACATAAGTTTTTTGTTCTTTTTTTGACCTTTATGTCTGTCATATCGTTTTTTGGATTCAACATACATCAGTGCCATGAATAATATAGTTTTTATTATCATTATAATCTTTCCAAAGAAAGTATTTATGAAGCCATTGAATATTGATGGATAGAATAGTGTCGTGTATGCGACAAGGTAAAATGAACAAGCCATTGCTATTATGATTATATTTTTGTCTTTTTCTTTCTTGAATGGTAAAAAACCAAGAATTTTGTAAGAAACTGCGAATATTACAACAAAAGGTATGAGTATATTATAGAATCCAATATCTATCAAGTATCCGATAGTAAGGTCGTATAAAATCATATCATTTCCTCCTCTCTTCTTTTGTCTTCTTCTTTAAGCTTGTCTTTCCACAGGTCGAGACCTTTGACAATGCCGTCTATTATTGCCTGCGGCCTTGGCGGGCACCCGGGCACATAGATGTCGACAGGTATTACCTTGTCTATCGGACCTATGATATTGTAGCAGCCCTGGTATATACCTTTTGATATGCCGCAGACACCTATGGCTATGACTACTTTAGGTTCCGGCATCTGGTCGTATATGAGCTTTAATCTGTCTTTAGTCTTGTGAGATACGGCACCTGTTACAAGAAGGATGTCTGAATGGCGCGGGTTGCCTTTCTCAACTATGCCGAACCGTTCTATATCATATTTTGGGGTCAGGCACGCAATTATCTCTATGCCGCAGCCGTTGCAGGATGTAGCGTCAAAATGCATCATCCACGGAGACTTTATCCTTGCGTGGTTCAACGCTTTTGCTTTCAGCCTGAATAACTGTGATTTCAGCATACAGATGATTTCTTCAGGATAGAATAAATAGTTTTGGTTCTTATTGTTCAACAACCTTGCTGAAGAATGTTCCGTAATCCTGCGGTCTTGTGAGGAATGCGAGCCTTTCGGGTGTCTTTATTAAGGTGTACATCGGTTCGTCTTTTTTCAGGCCGATAAGTTCAGGTTCTATAGGCCTGAGCTCTTCCAATACTGTTGCGTCTTTATTGTTCGCATTGCTTATGAATGCGCTTTTGCTGTCCTTTTTTATGTAATAGTAACCCAGGCCTCTTGTTTTCAGCACAGGCCTGTAGTCGCTCTTAAACCGGGATTCCGTCCAGTTTGCGACAATCAGTATCTGGTCTGTCGGGTTCACTGTCACATGGCTGTATCCTGGTGGCAGCACTACTATGTCACCTTCTTTTCCGTGTATGTGATATGTTTTTGTCTCTTTGCCTTCTTTTTTTTCAAACATGAATATGGCTTCTCCATTTAAGACCTGATACATCTCAGGGTATGTCACGTCTGTACCTGTCACGCATGGATGGCAGTGGCCCTGCGTCTTTACGTATTCGTCGCCTATCATGTCAGGAGGTATGACTGTTATATCGTACCTTAGATTATTATCTTCTGTTGCCTTTCTGTCTACGTCTTCATGGATGTCTCTGAACATATAGTACATTTTCCTGTCTGGTTTTACTGTACTGGACCATTCCTTATCATGGATGACATCTTTCATTTCTTTTAGAAAGCGTATGGAACAGCTAAGAGGTTTTCTATTGAGAACAAGCTCTTTTGAGATATTGTCATAGTATATATCCATACCTGTTATCTTCTGTATGTATATCTTCATTCCTATACACCGACATGAAATCTTTATCAGTAATATTTATATAGATGATAATGATGTCTTTTATCTTATATCATCTATGAATCCTTTCAAAGAATCAATGATTGTCCTTTTCGGAGGCTCTATGCCGGAGATTTTGTGGGCTATTGTCTTTATTCCGTATGAGCTTGTGTTGTGCGGCCTGTGTTCAAGTATAGGTTTTCCGATAGCTATGGATTCTCTCACTTTTCTGTGGTCTTTGACTTTTCCAAGCACAGGAAGCTCGAGGAAGTCTATTACATCTTTGTCGTTCACTTCGTATTTCTGCCCTGTTGACTTGTTTATTACAATACCTCTTATAGGTATGTCCAGTTTTTGCGCCTCTTTTTTCGCGAGCAGGGCGTTTGATAATGCAGGAAGTTCCGGATTTGTTATGATTATGCATGAGTCTGATGCCTCAAGGGCGGATCTCATCTCTTTGTTGACGCCGGCTGAAGCGTCTATCAGTATGGCATCATAATCTCCGAGAATGTCATACATTATGTGCTTGAGCCTCTGTGAATTGGCGCCCAGTGCACTGAGAGATGCCGGTATGACATTGAATCCTGAGGCGTGCCTGTATATCGCCTGTGTGATGAATGCATCTTTATGGAGGACATCATTGAGCGATACAGGATACACGGAAGGGACGCCAAGATGTATCCCAAGATTAGCTCCTGAGACATTTCCATCTATGACAAGAACTTTTCCGCCAAGCTTTGTAAGGGCGACTGCAAGGTTAGAGACAAGTGTTGTCTTGCCGACACCACCTTTCCCTGACACAACTGAGATAATTTCTGTCATCTTGACCAACAGATATAGTTTGTGCAGGCTAGTATTTATTGTTTATTCTTTTTTTAAGGATCTTTTCTCTTCTTTTAACTGTTCAGACAGTATTCCGCCGTTCACCTCATCGTAGTCTGAGAGCCGGCCGATATCTATCCAGTAGTCGCAGAAAGGAAAGCCGTATATCGACTTGTTAGATTCTATCAGTTTAGGAAGTATATGGTCTGTTATGTTTATGGGTTTCGGGTTTTTGCTGTCTGTCTCTGGTATGAAATCGAAGATTTCCGGCTCAAGGCAGAATATCATTGTGCCTGCGTTGTATTTGAAAGATGGCTTTTCCTCAAACTTTGTTATTTTCTTGTCTTTGTCTATTGAGTAGACGCCGTATTCCACTTTCTGCCTGAGCTCAAACAGGGCTACAGATACTATCCCTTTGTGTGACTTGTGGAATTCTATGAATTTTGTGAAATTGATGTTTGTGAGATTGTCGCCACCTATGAGAAGGAAGGTTTCGGTCAGCTTGCTTTTTATAGGGTTCAGGCATCCTGCGGTGCCCAGAGGCGTATCTTCTTCTGAATATTTTATCTTGACACCCCATTCAGCGCCGTCTTTGAAATAGTTCTTTATCTGGTAGCCGAGATATCCGACAGATATTATGAATTCTGTTATGCCGTGGCTTTTCATGTGGAGTATTATGTGTTCCATCATCGGCTTCTCGTTTATGGGGAGAAGCGGTTTCGGTACGGCGTAGGTCAAAGGCCTTAATCTTGTGCCTTTTCCGCCTGCAAGAATGACTGCTTTCATTTTATCACTTGATGTCTTGATTATAGGAGGTTAACTATATATATGTTGGTTTTTGGGATGGTTATGAAGATACCTATTGTACCTTGAAATAAGAAGAAGTGCGGAGGACGTGATTCGAACACGCGTAAGTACTAAACTACAGGGCCCTCAACCCTGCGCCATTGACCAGGCTAGGCTACCCCCGCATCGGTGCTGGATTATTATTTAAGAAAGCTTTTAAATGTTTTATTGAGGGAATATTTCCTTGAGCGGCAATTGCAGGATCAATAACATATATATCAGGACTGTCGCTTCTTTGCGCTCCTGCTTTTTAGAATCTTCTTGTTCATGTCATGAAGGGCTATAATGAAAAGTGATTCGCTCCAGCCGAGAGGATTGTTTTTGTTGTATTGGCCAGAGTTGGAGAAATAAAGTTCAGGAACTCCTTTTTTTGTAACGGTTTTCAGCATCTTATCTATGAAATATTGGGCTTTTTCCTTGTTTTTCATCTTTTCATATATTATCGCAAGCCAGCTGAGGCCAAATGTCCATTCTGCTTCCTCGCTGTAACCGTCGGGATTCTTGTTATAATAATGGTCATTCTTGTACCTTATTACACCTTTGTCTTTCAGAAGGAGGTATTCTACATTTTTTAGTATGTCATTTTTCTGTTTTTTTGTGACAATATCATACGGGTAAATAAGAGACAGCAGGGAAAGATCAACAAATTTCCTTTCAGATTCTCGCGGCAAAAGGCTGTTAAGCGTAATCCTGCCTTTTTCGATAAGGAAATCCGGGACCTGAATCTCTTTTAATCTGCTGATAGCTGTGAGGCCGGCGACGCATGCACCGACGGATGATGCATGAACTTCTTCTTCTTCTTCCCACATGCCGCAGTCTTTGTCATGCCAGTATTCAATGCTTTCCAGGTACTGGACAAGCTTGTTTACAATCCGGATATTGTCTTTGTTTTTTAGTATAGATCTCTTATGATTATGCTCAAGTTCCCCGATTCTGAAAAGAATGGCGCCTATCGAATCATTTTGCTTGTTGCCCCAGTCATCCCAGAATTCCTCGAAAGTCTCCGGATGAAATCTTGCATGAATGTATTCATGTTTATGCTGCGGTCTTTTTTGTATTGCCCAATCTATTTTGTATTCATGCTTGAGGAAAATCTTCAGCAGTGCATCGTAAGTTTTTTTAACAGTATCCCAGTCATTTATGATTTCAAATGCTAAGCATTCATAAAAATTATCTCTCAGCCAGGATTTATTATAGCCTGTGCTCACCCTTTTGCCTGAGGCTGCAAAAAGCCCGGATTTGTACTGCAGGTTTTTAAGAATCTTCAGATGCTGTTTTATCAAGTCCTCATATGTCAGTTTCGGACTTTCTTTTTTCATAACTATAAGGTAGACTTAAACATATAAATAAAATTAGGGATTTTGAGGAAATTTTTATTTAGTTGATTTAGGTAAAAAATGCTCCCGTCGGGATTTTCACAAAGGAGACCGTCTTATGCATAGCAGTCCCCTTGTTTTGAACCCGAGTCACGAGATTGAGAGCCTCGAATGATTGGCCGGTCTACACTACGGGAGCACTTACGGGCTTCAGAAAGCCCGGGTATCTTTATGACACTCAAGCTTTCAGCTTGAGGTCATGGTCTTATTTTTGTTGAACCTGAATGTTTGTCGTATTGTTCCGATGGATCGAGCCGGATTCGAACCGGCGATTCCCGCCACGTCAAGGCGATGTCATAACCAGGCTAGACCATCGATCCAATAGATTAACAAGACTATTATAAGAGTAAATTTTATATAGTTTAGCAAAATTGTGATATTTTTATAGGATTTACAGGTGCAATCTTTTTTGGAAACTGTTTTAAAAAATCAGGTATACCATTGTGGATACTTCCGTTCTCTTCAATTGATTTCATATTTTCAGTAATTCTTTTAAAAAATGCATCTAAATTTGTTCCATTTTTAACACATGAGACCATTATTTTTTCACTTTCTAATTTCATCCATCTTGCTTTTTTTTCATTGTCATGCCATCTCAGCACTTCTTTTTGAGTTATCAGTTCTCTTCGATGCACTTTATTATCTGTATTATTGTTTATTATATCTGATATCTCTTTTGAACCTAATGTAAAATATGCAGCGTTGTAATTTGTTTTTTTAAGTTCCTGCTTAATTATATTCAATATTTCTGGATTTTTATCTTTTATATCGCCTATTGTTATTCCAATCCGTTTTAATGTGTTTTTAAAATTATCATTATGGTCAATTATATAATCTGCAGGGATGAGCACGATGTGTTTTGGAGATATATCTCTTGCAATTGTCCTTGGCTCTTTTATCTTTCTTATATCTTTGTCAATTGTGTATAGATAGCATATTATCATGAAATCTGAATCCCATCTATCTGCCAGATCAATCTTATATTTCAGGAACTGTTCAATGTTTAAGCTTATTGACGGTATTTTTTCTCCGGAGCCGTTTGAGTTGTATATTCTTCTGCATTTCATTTCATACGGGTCAATCTTTCCTGTGTCCTGATTTATGCCTAAAAAATCAGGGCACGAATTTGTAGGCAAACCATTTTGCATTACACTTTGATATGCTTCATTCAATATGGATTGTTCTATGTTATGCGGGTAAGCTTGATATGCATTTCCTGATTCTGGATTGTATATATCGAGCGTATTGTTTGATAAGTCTTTGAAAAATTGTGTAAATGATGATACTTTGCTTGCAGGATGTAAGTTCAGCATATTTTCTGTGTGTATAGATGCGATATATGATATAAAATTCTTGCTGCTCTGGACTCCTGGATGATGGCTGTTTAAAGCTTTTTTTCCAGACATAAATCCTTTTTGCCTTAAAAATTAATAAGTGTTTAAATCTGTGTTTTTAAAGGAAAAAATAAAAGATACGGCCTCCGGGAATTTCGGACAAAGCTGGAAATGAGAATGTCTCCAGATTTTTGAAATTCGAACCCGGGATATCGGCTTGGAAGGCCGAGGTCATAGCCACTAGACTAAGGCCGTATGTATGGGGTCATAGGGATTTGAACCCCAATCCTCAGGTATCTCCCAAGAATACTTAAGTATTCTTAAGACCTGCTTTGTAGATCATCGAAGCTTGCGCCTCTCAGTTCTCCAGATCATTAGTTTCCGAAAAGTAATATTTCGGGAGCTGTCTGGAGCCTAATATGCTGCCAGGTTACACCATGACCCCACTGTTATCTCGTTTTTGCGTAAATCTTTATATGTTTTGTTAAATTCCAAGTTTCATATTACGCAGTCCTATTCTTACATAATCCTTTATCTTTTATCTTAAATTCTTTGTTTTTTGTCCTAAAGTAAAAAAAATCTGCCTGTCTTGCAAGGTACTCCAGCTGTTCCAGGATGCTTAATTTATGATAAGAAGGACTGGATAAGTCATAATCTCTTGCAATTTTACTCTTTCTGCCTAATTTATCAGCAGAATAAATAGTATTGTCCGGTTCCGGAATGTCTTTAAGGTGTTTTTCATTTAAAAATAGCAGCCTGCATGTCTCTTTATCAATGGATTCAATTTCTGCATACGCCTTGAATATGCCCATGATCTGAAAGACTCCGTAAGATTTATATAGTTCTTTATACAATATATTTATAACTTTCAGAAAATTGTGAAAGTTTAATGTGTGTGATCAATATGGTCGAGTCTGCGCGAAATAAATTTATAGAGCTTATGGCACGGAATTTCAAGCAGAACGGGTTTGATGATTGCACATCCAGAATTGTAGGCACACTTTATATAGAGCCTAAAGAGATATCTTTGGAAACTGTATCTGATAAGACCGGTTACAGCCTTTCTGCAGTAAGCACTGCGATGAAGCTTCTTGTAAATATGGGTATGATAAAGCGAATCAAGAAGCCGAAATCAAGAAAAGTGTATTTCTTTATGGAAAAAGATATGGTCGCATGTATGTTGGATCATATGAAAAAAAATTATGAACTTTCATTGCTTGCATCAAAAGAGGCGCTTCCAAAAATAATTGATAGATATAAGATGAAAAGGCAGGAGAGTTCTGGTGAAGAGCTGAAGATTATTGAACAATATTATGACCAGGTTGTCGCTTTTGAAGATATTATGAAGAATTTTATTGAGGCGCTTGAAAATATGCAATATGGGTCCGGTAAAAATAGATGAATGTGATTGCATGAGAAAAGAAAAATCAATTATTGAGCTTAAGGGCGTCAAGAAGATATACCGCATGGGCGAGGTTGATGTCCCTGCCCTTAACGGTGTCTCTTTGAAAATCAAGCAAGGCGAGTTCATAGCTATAATGGGTCCTTCCGGCTCCGGCAAGTCGACACTTATGAATATGGTAGGATGTCTTGATGTTCCTACAGAAGGCAAGATATTTTTGGATGGCAAGGATATATCCAAGATGTCTGAGAGCGGGCTTGCACAGATAAGGGGCAAGAAGATAGGTTTTGTGTTCCAGAAATTTAACCTGCTTGCAACACTGACAGCTCTTGAGAATGTGGCGATACCTATGATGTTCCAGGATGTTGGTGAAGGCGCAAGGAGAAAGAGGGGTGCTGAGCTTTTGGATCTTGTCGATCTTGAAGATAGGTCAAGCCATAAGCCGTCTGAGCTTTCCGGGGGGCAACAGCAAAGGGTTGCTATCGCACGCTCTCTCGCGAATGATCCTGAGGTCATACTTGCTGATGAGCCTACAGGAAATCTTGATACGAAGACAGGCAAGGATATCATAGGCATGCTGAAGAGACTTCACAGTGAAGGAAAGACAATAATTATGGTCACACACGACCCGGATGTTGCGAAATATGCAAAAAGGATTGTGCTTATAAAAGATGGGAAGGTCGTGTCAAATAGTAAGGAGTGAGATGTTATGAAAATGAAAAAATCAGGCGTTTTTGCGCTAGCGATATTTTTGATATGTATCATGTCGCCAGGCGCGTATGCTTCTACTGAAGCCTCTTTGACCGTTTCGGTCGCGAAGTATGAACCGTACCCGGTTGAACCTGGCTCTTATTTTGATATATGGTTCAAGGTAGATAATGTTGGTGTGGATACTGCAAAAAATGCTACAATCGTCCTTGAGCCACAGTTTCCTTTCTCAACAGATGATGATGTCCAGACAATTATAGGACTTCTTAATCGTCTTGACAGCGTGATGGTCAAATACAGGGTCAATGTTGATGAAAATGCTGTTGAAGGCGCAAGCAAGCTGGATGTGAAATACAGTTCTGATCCAAAAATGAATGTCATAATATCTGATTCATTCGGGATAGATATACGGACCGCTGATGCTGATATAAATGTCGTCTCCATTGCCACTAAACCTGCGCAGTTTTTGCCAGGCCAGAAAGGCAATGCAGTGATTGTCCTTAAAAATACTGCTGATTCCACGCTTAAAAATATAAAGGTGACAATGGATTTGAGCAGTGCAACTGTTCCTTTTGCTCCTCTTGGAAAATCAACGACACATCTGATAAGCAATATGGCCGGCGGCGAGGAAGCGACAGCAACATTTGAGATCATTGCTACACCTGAGGCTAGTAGTGGCATTTATAAGATTCCTTTGACAATTGCATTTTCAGACAATATCGGCAACAATTATACTTCATCGGAAATCATAAGCCTGATTGTTGGCGGCATTCCGGACCTTCTCACAAATGTGGAGCCTGAAATATTATTTTTGAGCGGCACTACGGGTGATATCCGTGTCAATATAATAAATCGAGGCCTTGTTGATGTGAAATATGTGACAGTCAAGATTGAGCCTACAGATGATTTTGAGCTTCTGTCAAATGATGAAGTATATATCGGAAACATAGACTCTGACGATTTTGACAGCGCAAGCTTCAGCATACATATATCACCGTCCTTTTCAGGTGATCTTTCAATTCCTATGACCTTGACATATATGAGCGCAAACAATGATGCGTTTGAAGTGGATGAGACGCTTGAGATGAGAGTTTATACAGCTTCCGAAGCGCAGTCGCTCGGTCTTATAAGTAAGAGCTCAGCAAGCACTATATATGCGGCAATAGTGATTGTGGCTGTCGTCTATATTGGATACAGGAAATATAAGAAGCGCAAGAAAGACTGAACAGATCTTTTGATGTGATTTTATTTGAGATTTGAATACCTTAGATATGCTTTTACAAATATACGCCATCGCAGGCTTCGTTCATGGCTTACGATGATAGGTATATTTATAGGGATTGCGGCAGTTGTGGCCTTGATCTCTATAGGGCAGGGCATGCAGAACGCTATAAATGAGGAGTTTTCTAAGGCCGGGGCTGACAGGCTGACAATCCAGCCTGCAGGCGGAATGGTCGGGATGTATGTTTCGGAAAAATTGTACCAGAGTGATGTTGATGTTGTAAATCGTGTAAAGACTGTGGATTTTGCCGCAGGAGTCATCGTACAGACAGGACGGATAAAATACAAGGGTGAAACAAAAGGCGCATCAATATTCGGCATAGGCTCTGATGAGGAGACAAGACGATTCATAGAGAAAGTTGATTTCTTTCTGGTAAAAGAAGGCAGGCAGTTCAAAAGCATTGACAATAATGTTGCTATACTCGGAAGCAATGTTGCGGCCGATATGTTTGACCGGGAAATTCTTTTAGGCGAAAAGATAACTGTCGAGAACAAGGAATTTAAGGTAATCGGCATACAGAAGAAAAGCGGAAGACCTATGCATGATTACATGGTGCGCATCACGACAGAATCTGCGCAGGAACTGTTCGACCTGGAAAAGACAGAAGAAGTGTCTATGATATTTGCTAAAGTAAAACCTGGAATTGATCCTTCAGTCGCTGCTGAGGATGTAAGAAAAGCTCTCCGAAAAGATCATAATGTTAAAGAGGGCCAGGAAGATTTCATTGTCGTGACAGCAGAGCAGATGATTGAAGGATTCAACAATATACTTCTTGTTGTGCAGGTCGTGCTTGTAGGCATTGCAGCTATATCGCTTATTGTCGGAGGGATAGGGATAACAAACACTATGTATACATCTGTTGTTGAGCGGACACGGGAGATAGGCATAATGAAGTCTGTGGGCGCAAAGAACAGCGACATAATATCTATCTTTCTGATGGAGTCTGCTATGCTTGGCTTTTTTGGAGGCATACTGGGCATAATAATAGGGCTTTCGGTAAGCAAGGCAGTTGAGATTATGGCTGTATCTGCGGGAGTCAATGTGCTTAAAGCTTATTTCGGCCTTGAGCTTGTTTTCGGGGCACTTATCTTTTCGATGGTAGTGGGTACGATATCCGGCACATTTCCTGCCAGGAGCGCGGCTAAGATGAATCCTGTTGATGCGCTGAGGAGCATGATATAAGATGATAATAGATTATTTTTCATATGCGTTTAAGAACTTAAGGCATCGCAAGGTCAGGACATGGCTTACGATGATAGGTATTTTTATCGGTATTGCTGCAGTCGTATCTATAATCTCTCTCGGGCAAGGTCTTGAAGATATGGTTACGGGCCAGTTTGAGGATATGGGTGCAGATAAGATTACAGTCATGCCCGGAAGCAGTCTTTTGAGTGCAGGCATGGCGACTATTCCTCTTACTCAGAAAGACTATGATGTTATAAAAAGGACAAAAGGTGTGCTGAATGTTGCCGGGATGGCCTATCTGTCGCCGAGAGTGGAATATAAAGACGAGTCAGAATATACATTTGTGGTAGGTCTGCCTTTAGATCCTGATTCAAAAAGTGTGTTTGACAGCATGTCAAATTTTAAGATTGATTATGGACGGGACCTGAAGGACGGTGACGGGAATGTCATTGTGGTAGGGTCT
>JAIVYO010000012.1:0-14316 GCA_048635405.1 Campylobacterales bacterium
GCCGTTTTAAATGTAGGGTTGTTAATTACCTTGCTATTCTGCATAAGTGAGGCATAGTCATGCGGATTAACTAATAGAACTCCACCCTCTGCCGCATCATAGTTATTCTCATCCATTGCTTGAATACCCCTTAAAATATCATTTATAGGATTTTGATTAGCCGCTGTGCTATCATCCCAAGGTGCAGTAGCCGCAACGGTTCCGGATGTTGATGCCTCTGCTGTTAAAGCCGCATAAATAGCAGTATCAATTGAGTTAACAATAAGTTCAGGTCTTGTTGTCACAGATACATCTCCGCCGATAAGTTCCGGAGGTTCCACAGCGATATAGTTCGAGCCAAAATATGCGATTTGTCCAGCTTCTAAAACCGAGTCAGCACAGGCTATGACCTCAAGGCCTTTATCTTGTGCAACTTTTATTGTCTCTGCAAGAATGCCATGGTCTATCTTTCTTTCGCTGTGATTGAGAAGTGTTCCGTCAGCACCTGCATCAATTATAGATTCTGCTGTAATGTATCCTGTATAAGCACCATGTCCATAAGGGTCTATATGCTGCGCATATACAGTCAAATCAGGCACTTCTTCTTTTATCCTGTATATGTCTGTAGGCTGTGCAGCAAGAACAAGATCTACATTATATTCTTCTGCAGTCTCCTGCAGTTGCAGTGCCATAATCTCTGCATCTTCACCCGTAGAACCCATGTAAGTCTTCAGGTTCAGAACAATCAAAGGACTGATATCTCCGCTCATAGATTAAAACTATGCTTCTATATTTATATATTTTTTGAAAATTTTATACTGTAGAATAATGAAAAACAACACAGAAAAAATAAACCCTAATCATCTTCCTTCTTCTTCACACCGACATCTTCGCCCATATGGTTGTCAATCTGCCTCTTAAGCTCAACAATATGCTCTGCCCTAAGAAAAACTTTTGTAAGGTTATCAAACTGTATTATGAAGTCATTGTGCGGGCTTATTATCTTTTTTATAGAGACGATAGAGCCTTTTCCAAGATGTACTGTGTCATATCCGCTCATTAAATATCCACTATCAACCTAATATAGGAAAGTATATAAAATGATATGTTGCGCAGAATAAGTAACACTATCCCTAAATCAAACCGTCAAAACTGCTCTTGAATTTTTTAGGAGTATCATCTTTCACAGTATCATCTTCTTTATCAGTTTCTGCAGAATCTTCCTCAGTTTTTTCATCATCCTCAGAAACATCGTCCTCATCAGAAACAGAATCCTCAACAGGCATCTTCTTCTTCCTTCTCTTCAGGATATCCTCTTTCTTCTTCTCGACAATAGCTCTCATCTTCTCAGGCAGCTCGCCGTCATCAGAAAAAGACAGGTCACGGGAATCTATAGCAACCTCTTCTTCCTCCTTTTTCACAACCTTTTTCCCCTTGACCTCAACATCCTTAAGTATCATATCGATTGGTGTGGAGCTGAAATATTCTTTCAGTTCCTCTGCATTCTCAATCCCGAAATAATCAAGAAACTTCCGTGTTATATGCACAATATTTGTATGCCCTGACACCTCACGCCGGATAAACCTTTTCGCCTCAAGCTCCTTAAGATGGTCATATGCCCTGTTTCCGCGAACAGAAACAATATTGCTCTGCTTCACCGGGTTCTTGTAAGCGATAAGAGAAAGCGTCTGAAGGACAGCCTTAGGGAAATCCTTGTGCGGTGCGAGATGGCTGACATGCTCCTCAAAGCTGGAATCTATCTTCATCTCATAAAGGCCGCCAGCCTCAACAATTCTGACTCCATGCTCGCCATAATGCCCTTTCATCTCATCAATGATCTTCTTTATCCTGGATTTAGGTATCTTCAGCACCTGATACAGGTCTGCAAGAGAAAGAGGTTTTGCGGCGACAAAAAGTGCTGCCTCTATAAGCCTTTTCTTATCATCCAAAAAACAACACCTTACAACAGAACTATTGTTGCGCAACAGTTAAATATATTTCACCGAACATCTCCGGCTGGTCTATGAAAACTCTCTCCTGGTTGGAAAGATGCAGGAGCGAATTGAAGTTACGCAAGATATCTTTCCTGTCGGACTTGTCAAGAAAGCTTGAGAACTTAAGAATCTTATCAACACATATCCTGTCGCATATCTTCTCAAAAAGCCCCTCTATAGATTCGGTTATATCCTCGCCCTTAAGCTCTATCTGGAACACTTCCCGCGCCTCTCTCCTGTTCTTTATGGTCATCGCCCTGTCAAGTGCATTGATAAGCTCGTCAAGGCTGACCTTGCCCTGTGTCTTTCTAAGCAAAGGCACGCTTATGGGCGGTATCTTTATTCCGGAAGCGTCCGCATGCTCTTCCTCTGAAACATTTTCTGCAGCAACAAGAGATTCAGCATCCTCTATCTCTTCAGCCGCAGTGATTGAGTCTACCTTCATCCTGTAGAGTATGGCGGCAGTGAGTATGACTTTTGCAGGAATCCTGAGATCATCCTCCTTTGTCTTCCTTACATGGTCCATGAACCTTTCTGCAAGAACGACAAGGTCAATATCCCACGGATCCATGTCGCTTGTGAGGGCAAGAAGAACATCTTCCCATCGCCCGGAAATCAGGCAGTCTATTATGTTGTCGTTGTTGAGCTTTTCAGATACAGGATACTGACTGTCCTGAATAGATTTTTGCTTGTCAGCGGGAGCCATAACAATAACCAGAAATGATTATAATGCCAGATTTAAATTCTTTCCGTTTATGTGTTCGTCAATGCTTTGGACTCAAAATTATTTATACGGATCACTGCCGTGAAGTTTGTCCTGCATCTCGGATGTTTCATAAATGTTTCGATAAGGTTCGACTGAATTCGACCAGACCGATTATCCTTTTTCAAGGCTTTTTATTGAACATTTGTTTATTGGCAGAAGTAGTATATATAGTTTTCGGTTATAGAGTATTTATTCCGAAATTAATCAACTTTTTAGATATACAAAAATGATATATAAAAAAGCCATTTTATGAATAAAAATATAAATATTACTGGTAAGTATAAACATACTGATTTCTATGGATTCCGAAATACTGATACCGCAACCAGATCTTCCAGAAACTAAACCTGATACAGTAGGTAAAGAATCATATCTGGCAGGCATAAATCCAAAAACAGATGATAGGATTATGGAGGTATCTCTTGAAGCTTACGCCTTTGGTAATTCTATCTTTGAATTTTCCGACGCAAAAGAGAAGTCATTGATGCCTGTATATTCTATATGGGTAGAAATAAATAGTCTTTATCGTGTAATTGAGAAAGTTAAAGATCTCTATGGAACGAATCCTTTTGATTTTACACCTGATGATGAATTATCAAAATGTCAGGAGATATATGATTGCCTATCAAACACCTTAGGTAAAACAATCTTAAAAAAGTGTAAGTATATAGAAACTGGCTATAATCTGCCTCTTTTAGGAGAACTTGTAGGCAACTTGCGAGGCAAAGTTGTTGAAGAAAAAGATACATTAAAATCTACTTGCAGTTCATATGAATTTGGTGAGATTCTCGAAACGACAGTGCCTAAATTACTGTATTTATGTAATGATGATGGAATTGATTGGCGTACTAAGATAATCTTTAAATCAATTGAGTCAGCACCAAATTTCAACAATATATTAGATGAATCTCTAAAAAATAATTAAAATTAGACTTTCAAATCAACATTAAACATATATTGACCTCTCAATTAACTAACACCATGGACATTAAGCTTTACTGGAACAGGTTAAATCATGTAAAGGATCTGAGAAATTATTTTCTGATAAGTGCGATAGTAATTTTCGGCCTGAACCTGAATACATCAATATTTTTCCTGTATCCGTTAAGTCTTGGCTTAAATTTTCTTGAGATGACTTTTGTCTATTTTTCTCTCACAAGAATAATCTACCTGCTTTTTCTGATACCTACAGGAGCGATTGCTGATAAGTATAGTGTCAAGGCATGCATCTCATTGACATTTCTGGCATATGCGATTGGATATCTTTTGAGGGGCACGCTCCCGTTCATCATTGTGCCGTTCATAGCATTCCTTATCTCAGAGACAATGATAGGGCTTGCAGGTGCTTCTTATGTTGGGGCTTCTGATAAGTACTTGTACAGTTTCAGGAAGAAGATATCCGATTCAAAAATATTTTCCACCCAACACACAATTATGTTTGCTACAAGAGCAGTATCCTGTCTGGTTGGTGCATTTATTGTATATTTTTCTTCTATGAGATGGACACAGATAATCGGCGGCCTTATAATATTCGTAGGTTTTCTTCTTTCTCTAAAATATCTAAAAGAACCGGAAATCAGGAAGAACAACAAGCCAACAGCCCAGCTATACAAGGAAGGGTTCTCCTTTGCTTTAAGGCACAGGAAAACATTTTATTTGATTGCAGGCCTTTCTTTGCTGGGCCTTGGAATCTTTGCATCAAGAAATGTCTTCCAGCCGCTTTTGTCTGGATTGGGCCTTGACATAGATAATTTTGCGGTCGCCTTTGGCCTGATATTTACCTTCCAGATGCTTTTCAGCGGATTCGGCTCTTTTGTGGTGCAGAAGATAGACAGGAAGATCAAGCTGTCTTTGATGATACTGCTTACATTGTCTCTGATGGGGCTATTTCTGTTTTCAATGACACTTACAGGCAACATCTTATTGGTTGTCCTCCTGATCTGGCTTTTTGCTTTTGCTGAAGGCTCACAGTATACGCAGGCAACAATACAGTTGAACCGCTTTATCGGTGATGAGCATATAAGGGCAACAGTCAATTCTGTATCATCGCTTGTATCTGCTCTTATATTGGCAATATTCATCCCTGTAATAGGGGCTCTGACTGACCAGTTCGGCATTTCCATGAATCTTTATATCTCAGCCACATTGATTTTAATAGGTGCGATAGTTCTGTATATACCTCAATTCAACAAATAAGAACTCAAAAAAACAGAAACAATAGGCTCGCAGCCCCGGCAAGGCCGAAGCCTAAAAGCACTTTCATGGCAGCATCAGACACAAGAAGAGTGATGCCCAAAAACACGAACCTCCCAAAACCGATAAAGATGTCGCGGAAGACAACAAACTCATCAGGGTTCTCCTTGTTCGCCTGGTCAAAGCTTGCAGCCAAAAAAGGCACATCGATCAGCACAGTAAAGAACCCGGCAAGAAGGCTGTATATGAAGAACTCAAAAGATGAGCTTGCAAAGATGCGCGCAAACCACACAAGAGCCAGGAACACAGCACCTTTCTTGATAAATGAGACCTTGCCTTTCTTGTCAGTCTGCCTGCCGACATAATATGTGAATGCGATGACGCCGATACCTGTCAGGGTCTGCGCAAACCCTGTGCCTGTCGTGCTTCCCGAAAGCCCCCAGTATATGAAGATTGGCCAGAAAATGACAGATGCTACTGATTTTGCACCGTCAAGCGTGAAGTATCCGGAATATTTCAGGTTCCCCTTGATCTTGATCATCTTCCTGAAAGAGAAGCTTATGTGCGGCTTTGTCTCTTTTGTCATGAATAGCGGAATAACAGATATTATGATAATTGCGCTGGTTACTAAAAACAATATCTTGAATCCGTATATGAAGCTTATGAACCCGCCTATGGTAGGCCCGGCAAGAGCTCCAAGCTGCGGCAGGGATACCATCTTTCCAGTCTGCGTCCCTCTGTGTATCTTGTCGCTGTATTTTGCAAAGATTGAATTGATAGATATCCAGTAGAGCGACGAGCCGAATCCTCCAAATGCTGCAAGGACAAGAGGTGAGAACATGAGGCTCTCTATATTGTGAAGCCCTAAAAGAAATGCAATCAGGAGCGGTGTCCTGAAAAAGATGATATGCTTGAACCCGAACCTGTTGGCAAGAGAGGCGGAGACAGGTGCAAAGATGCCGATGCATCCGTAATATATCATGAAGAAAAGAATCATGTAATCAAAAGAATACCCGACAGAAAGAAGATATATAGGCACAAATATTGATATGAGAGACAGGGCGAAACTCTCCAGCGCAAGGTTCATGTACACTTCGGAAAGCTCATCTTTCAGAAGATGAATCTTGTGCATGTGAAGATTCAGGTGCATGAAAGTATTAGGAATCTCGCGGTTTATATTATTTTGTTTCTGTCTCTAAGATAAATTTCAGCACATTCGCAACAGTCCTGTCCTCTTTAAAAGATCCGTCAAGGCACAGCCTCCTGACATCTTCAAAGTCCATCCATTCAAAAGTAATCATCTCACCAACTTCAAGCATCTGTCCGCTATCGCTCAAATGGAATTTATCAGCAACGAAATAATACATATCCCACAGAACAGTAGGCCCGCCAGTGCCAGAAGTGGCAAAATGCCTTATTTCATCGATGACAAGGCCTGTCTCTTCAAGAACCTCTTTCTTTGCAGCCTCAAGAGCGAAATCCTGCATATCTTTCCCGCTATCCGCAGCAGCCCTGTACTCCTCAAGAGAATCAAGCACTTTCCCTCCCGGAAGCCTGTAATCCCATCCCTTTATCTCTGTCCTGTACTCTTTTGTCACAAGCATCTTATTGCCGTCTACGAGCATCACGCGTACGCCCGGCGACCTTCTTGCCTGCTCAAATATCTTTATCTTATCGCCAATCTGCATCTTCTGGTGGATGACCTCGATTATCTTTCCTGAATATTTTACTTCAGCAGGTCCGACAGGTTTAGGTAGATTGTCTTCCATGTATATCACTTCAGTTTTATTTCTTATAAGTGTTATTTTTCATCAGAAATATAGGTTAGATTTAATAACTTTTCCAGCCTTTTTAAAATCATAGAATTTTATGTGTGCTGTAATTGGAATACTTCGATTAAATGAAATATACCGTTCATTATCCTCAGATACGCAGAATACTCATTTGGATATTGAGACAATTTCTCAGATTCTCAGAAGTCTTGGCAATAGAGGTCATGAAGCCGTAGGGGGTGATATTGGGTCTGTCAATGACATACATCTTGTTTTAAGAAAAATAGGGAGCGTTGCAGACTTTCTTGGTTCTGAGAAAGATGAAGATAGCAACAGCAAAAAGATTGAAAAATTCATCACAGATTTCACTCTAAATGATGCTTTATTGCATATACGTTATGCTACAAGCAGTGGAAGTAAAAGCGTCGGCAAAGGTGATGACCAGAATAATATACATCCTATTTTTATAGAGTCAGAAAATTATCGTCTCAGTATTATTGAGAATGGAGAGACTTACTTTCCTGAAACAAAAGCCTTTAAATATCAGGACTCTTTAAGGTCTTCAGAAATTAACCGGTTTGGTGCTACAAATGATACCTCTGTAAAAGGCATGAAAATTTTAGCATATTTGGAAAATTTATTGCAGAAAAAAGAAAATCAAAATCTTGATGATATGTTGGAAGAATGTTTAAATGCAATTTATGATGAGACCTTTGATTATGGGATGTTTTCAACAATAGGTTTGTTGACTGACAAGAGTGCCGTTTCCAAAAACAGATTTGAATCTCGTTTTTTTGTCATGCGCGATGGTGGACGCCCGCTTCATCAGTTTGATCTGGACGGATACCGTATATTCTGCTCTGAATCATCTCCGGTAATTGATCTTAAGCAGACATTATCCATAGGCTTGAATCCGAAAAACGAACAGGATTTTCCTGCTGGCAGGATACAGATATATGACAAGAGAACAGGTGAGTTAAAAAGAGACATTTCAAAAGCTAAAGTAAAACCACACTGTTTTTTTGAATATGTATATATGGAAAAACATAACAGCTATATCTATGATTGTCTCGGAAACATTGTTTATCTTGATCATTTGCGCGCAGCATTAGGTGTACAAACTTTTTTAGAGCATCCAGACATTCTTGAGCTTGCAAAGCAAAATGAAGAGTGTATTGTACTTCCTGTACCTAATTCTGCGATATCTTATGTGAAGAGTCTTAACAAGACTTTTAATATTGGTGTAGAGTATGATATCTTAAAAAGGAACAAGAATTACGATTACAGGATATTCATCGCTACAGATGATCCTTTAGAAAGAGTTAAAAAGGCGGATAAAAAATTCAAAGTTGAATATCCTCTGGAAGGAAAGACAGTCATATTATTTGATGACAGTCTTGTAAGATACACAAATGCAGCCGTTATAATTAAAAAATTATGGGATATGGGTGCTGATAGTGTAATTCCTCTTCTTGGTACACCTCCTATAATAAGCCCTTGTAGAGGTGGGGTCGATATGTATGAGGCAGATCTTGCGACAAGCATTATTGAAAAGAGGGATGGAATTTCTGCAAAAGCCATTGGTGATGATTATTTCGGTGTTGGTGCCCATAAAGATTTCGAAAACGCTCTATGTCATTTTAAGCATGAATCCCCGCTTTATGAATATTTTAAAGGACCTATAAAAACAGATGGTTTTGGGTTTATCAGCAGAAATGGTCTGAATACTGTATTTGATAGATTCAATCTTCGTAAAACCGCTCAATGCTGCATAACAAAAAAATATCCTTATATGTATAGTGATATGGGGGATAAGTCTCAGTTCATCCCTTCTGCAGCGTATTCTAAAGCCATAAAACCTACGGTTGTAGCATAGACACTTCCCAAAAAACACCCCCAACATTTAAAAACTTAATCCCAATAAATATCAGTTGATTGCAATGGAGCGCACATATTCAAAAGACCTGAAAGTTGGAAAGCCTGTAAAGATCGCAGGCTGGATCCATGAGATAAGGGACTTCGGCAAACTGATATTTCTTATAGTCCGCGACATGCACGGCCTTGTCCAGGTGACGGCAAAGACCGGCGAGACTGACAGCAAGATAGTAAAAGAAGTAAAAGACATAGGCAAAGAGTTCGTGATAGAAGTAGAAGGCAAGGCAGAGAAGAATGACAGAGCACCAAACGGCATGGAGATAAAGCCGATAAAAATTACAATAATCTCTAAAGCAGCATCACCCCTCCCTCTTGAATCGACAGGGAAGGTCCATTCAGACCTTGACACCCGCCTTGACAACAGGTTCCTTGACCTGAGAAGACCAGAGGTAAGAGCAATTTTCAGCATCCAGAACCAGATAATAAGATCTTTCAGAAAAACACTTGAAGACAAAGGATTCATAGAGATAACACCGCCGGGAGTCATAGCCGCATCATCTGAAGGCGGCGCAGAGCTTTTCCCGATTCCCTACTACAACAGGGAAGCATTCCTTGCCCAGAGCCCGCAGATCTACAAGCAGATGGCTATCATGGGAGGGATGGAAAAGGTGAGCATGATAACTCCTGTCTGGAGGGCAGAGAAATCCAACACAGTAAGGCACCTGTCTGAAGCCCGCCAGATGGACATAGAGATGGGCTTTGCCACAGACGCAGAAGCGATGGATGTTCTTGATGAAGTCACATTCAGCATCTTCAGCGATGTAAAAAAGACATGCGAAAGCCAGCTAAAGCTTCTTGGCACAGATTTCAAGATACCAAAGCTTCCCCTGAAAAAAATAACATATACAGATGTCCTCAAGAGACTGGAAAAGAAAGGGATGAAGATCAAATGGGGCGAGGACCTGTCCACACCGGCTGAGAAGATGATATGCGAAATAGTCGGCTGGGATGAGCCTTTCTACATAACCGAATGGCCCACAGACATCCGTGCATTTTATTCCATGCCTGACGAGAAGAACCCGAAAGTCTGCCGCGCATTTGACCTTATGTTTAGGGGCGTAGAGCTCCTGTCCGGTGCCCAGCGTATCCACATACCCGAACTTCTGATAAAGCGCCTCAAGGCAAAAGGCATGGATCCGGAAAACTTCAACTTCTACATTGACACTTTCAGGTACGGCGCACCGCCTCACGCAGGCTGGTCCATAGGCCTTGAGAGGATAACTATGCTTCTGACAGCAAGGGAGAACATCAGGGAAGCATGCCTGTTCCCGAGAGACCCGAAACGATTGACTCCGTAAGATGTGATGTAAGAGGTTCAGGTGATATTATGTTTTGTTCTGCTCCTGTGATCGTGGGCGGCGAATATCATTTAAATCTTAGAGCAATGCCCTCATATGGGAACCAACCTTCTCTTGGCACTGATTTATTCTATCGGTGTCTTGAACTGCAGCACAATCTTAAGCCTCTGGATACTATACCTCTGGATATAGAAATTCCTGTCCTAATGAATATAAGAGACAGCAGGAATGTGCTGTCCATGATGGTCTATAAGGGAGAATCCAACAATGATTTCCTTGAAGTGCCTAAAGTGATTTATGAATTGCTTAACAATCCCACGCCTGTTGTGTCTTTGCCTTTCAAGGAGCAGATTTTGAAAATGTTTGGGATTAAGCCGCTGAAAGAGTCTTGATGTAGGCTATTCAGCTTCTGCATAAACTTTAAATAGAACCAGCCAGAATATTTCTTATACTTCTTCAGGTGAAAACTATTACAAAAGAATATGATCTGATTGTTGTCGGAGCAGGCACTGCCGGTTGCGCTTGTGCCATACACGCTGCAAGGAGAGGCCTCAATGTCGCAATCGTAGACTGCAAGAAAAAGGAAAGGATTGGCGACAAGGTATGCGGCGACCTCATAGACTACAGGATGATTGACTGGATAAACAAGTATCTGAAACTCAAATATCCGAAAAAAGGCACGATAAACAAAAAGATAAATCTTATGGAGACTTATTCTCCTGACAAGAAAGCAATCCTTAAGACAGAATTAAAAGGTGCTATGATCAACAGGCATAAGTTCGGCCAGGCACTCATAGATGATGCTATTAAAGGTGGATGTAAGATATATGATTCAAGCATATGCTCAGAGCCGGTAATAAAAGACAACTTTGTCTGCGGCGTGAAAATTAAAGATGCAGATACCAGACATGTATCTACCTTAAGATCCAAGATTGTTGTTGACGCAAGCGGAGCAGTCCCTGCCTTAAGAAAAAAGATAAAACTAAAAAATTCTTTTTTCGAGAGCGAGATAGACAAAAAAGATGAGGCTTTTTCCTATCGCGAAATACGGAAATTATCAAGACCCTTGAAATATCCAAAAATATCCAAGATTTTTATCTCATCAAAATATGCCAATGGTGGATACTATTGGTATTTTCCCGAAAAAGATGATGTTATGAATGTTGGTCTCGGAGTTCCGAGACATTTTGACACATCTACTATGAAAGAAAACCTTATGAAAATAATGGATAATGATCCTATATTTGATGATTCAAAAGTTATGGAGGGTGGAGGTGGCATGTTGCCTTCTAGAAAGCATCTGGACTGCCTTGTGGCCAACGGCTTCATGTGTGCCGGAGACTCTGCATCCCAGATAAATCCCATAACTGGAGGAGGGATAGCGCAGTCCATGATGGGCGGATACATGTGTGCCGATATAGCAACAGAAGCGGTAAAGAATGGTGACATATCGGAACGTGGTCTCTGGAATTTGAATGTCATATACGCTGACCGTAACAGCAGGGAAGACATCGGCTACAATGAATCAATGTTTGACGGCGGGTCGCAGGCAGCATCTGATCTCCTGAAGATATTCACCCTGCAATTAAGTGATGCTGACCTTAACTTTGCCATGAAGAATTTCATAGACAGCTCAATGCTCTCAAAGATGAGTTACGGCAACACTTCAGTCATATCCATCTCCAAGAAGATAAAAATCCTTGCAAAAAGCATAACCCATTTGCCTCTTCTCATGAGATTCAACCGTCTGGTCTATCTCATGGGCAAGGTCAAGAGCCTTTACAGGATATATCCGAAGACACCGGATGCATTCCCTGAGTGGAAAAAGCGCCTTGATTCTATATACGAAGAGACTTACAAAGTATCAGGCCTTATAAATAAGGCATAATACAACAAAAATGACGACTGAACAGTTAAGATTATAAATTTTTAGTGTTTATTTGTTTCTATGACAGAATTATCTCCTGAATTGAAAGATACATACGATCTTATCGTTGTCGGTGCAGGGACAGCGGGTTGCTCAGCTGCAATCACAGCCGCCCAGAAAGGGCTTAGTGTCTGCATTGTAGACTATAAGGAAGAGAAAGATATAGGAGATAAGGTCTGCGGCGACCTTATGGGAGAACCCATAATACGCTTTATCAAAGAGAATCTGGGTCTTGACTATTCTGATATAATAACCAATAAACTAAAAAATCTTGACTATTCTAATATAATCATCAATGAACTAAAAAATCTTGACTATTCTGATATAATAACCAATGAACTAAAAAATCTTGACTATTTTAATATAATCCTCGATGAACTAAAAAATCTTGACTATTCTGATATAATCACCAATAAGCTAAACCGCATGGATGTATATTCTCCCGACGGGACTGTCGTCTCAAAGGATTCAGACGGTGTGATGATAGACAGGCACAAATTCGGTCAGGCACTATTAGCTGATGCTATTGAAGAAGGTTGCACCTTATATGATTTATATAGATGTAAAGGAGCCGTAATAGAAGATGGTTGTGTCTGCGGTGTAAATATAAAGGATGAGAAAACAGGAAGTGTCTCAACCCTTCGTTCAAAGATTGTTGTAGATGCAAGCGGTGCAGGCGGAATCTTAAGAAAAGAATTGTGTGACAACAAGTTCTTCGACAGTTCCTTTATTGAAAGAGATATTGATCCGGAAGATAGATCCTGCTCATACAGGCAAATAATAAAACTTGAAAATCCACTTGATAATACAGACACAGGAAAGATGCATCTCCAGCCAGAGTCTGGAGGATATTCCTGGGTTTTCCCTGAAGATGAAAAAACAGTAAATGTAGGTATAGGTGTCGCCTGTAATAATAAGAAAAAGAAATTGAAAGAAAGACTTGAAGCTATCATGGCAGAAGATGAAATATTTAATGGCTCAGAATTGATTGAAGAAGGAAGCGGTGTCGTTCCGACAAGAAGGTCTTTTTACTCGCCTGTTGGCAAGGGCATCATGTTTGTAGGTGATGCCGGTTCTGGAGTAAACCCTCTTACCGGTGGAGGCATAGGTTCGTCCATCGGAGCAGGATTTATGGCTGCAATAATAGCGGCAAAAGCAATTAAAAATAAAGATGTGTCACAGGAAGGCTTGTGGGGATATAATGCCTGGTACCATGATCCAAATAATGAATTGAGGAAGGAATATGGGGCAGGCTTGTTTGACGGCGGGATACAGGCAGGAAGAGATATCATCAGAATATTTGTCCAGAGCCTTAAGAATAAACAGGTTGACTGGATCTTTAAGAATTATATAGATAATTCAATATTTTCAGATATGGTGTCTGCTGATTCCGGTATTCTTACTCCTAAGAGGAAAGCAGAGATTCTTATAAGAGGAATAAGAAACCCGATTCTTCTCAGGGTTGGAGAGGTTATCTCACTTATGAAAGAGATGAATGAAGTCTATGAAAATTACCCTCAAACACCAGACTTATTTCCTGACTGGAAAAAAGAAGCAGAGTCTATATATGCAAAGCTTAGTGATCTGTCTACGCAAAGTTCTAGGAGTATGTGGTTGAATCTTTTATCTAAAACATTCTGCTGAGAAATATATACGCAAAATCAAAACTATATAGATACAGTCTTTGCAATCACAGTCTCCCCGCCTTTGACCCTATCGCCCTCTTTCACAAGAATCCTGCCAATCTTTGACTTGGGTATAAGCACATCAGTCCTTGAGCCGAAACGTATGAGACCGAATTTTCCTCCTTTAGGTACATGCTCATCAACATCAACCCAGCATGCAATCCTTCGTGCAACACTGCCCACCATCTGGATTACAAGCACAGAGATATCCTTGTTGGCAATCATCACATTGTTCCTCTCATTCTTTTCAGCTTTTTTAAGATACGCGGCATAGAACTTTCCTTTCTCGTACAATATTTTTTCTATCCTGCCCTTTATAGGTGCCCTGTTTATATGCACATTGAAGAGAGACAAGAAAGTGACAATCCTTATCGCCGGCTCTTTCAGGAACCTTGTCTCGTTGACCTCATCAATGCTTTTGATCACGCCGTCAGCGGCAGCGACAATGACATTTTCATCCTCCGGAACATTTCTTTCAGGATCCCTGAAGAACCATAGCGTGAACAGCCCAAAGACTGCCAGTGGAGCCGCGAAGATTGGTCCTGATATCTGATACATCAGAAAAGCTATAGCAATAGACGCGAAAGATATGTAATAGCCGTCCTTTGCGATTGACGGCGGTATGGAAACTGATCTGTATCTCATAAGAACCATTCTTTGTGATTATTAGAATCTTGAGTTATAGACTTTATATGTCTGAAAGAAAAATTCACAGGTACTTCTTCATATCATCAAAAACAGGCGTATAGATATATCCATCTTCAAGA
>JAIVYO010000013.1:0-12977 GCA_048635405.1 Campylobacterales bacterium
GACCCTTCTGTGTCACAATCTTTTTTCTTATCAGGCATACTCTCAGGAATCTCACTGATTCTTTTGCATTTCATAAGATATTTGAACCAGTCTGATTTGCTTTCAGGATTCATCCTTCCAATCTTATCAGGAGAATAAATATCTTCTATATATCTGTAAAACTTGTCATCATCACTTTTTCCCGCGATGCATACATCATAGATAGGCTCAATAAAATAGGCGACAGTGCGGTTGTTCTTATTTTTTTTATCTATTATCTCTCTTACAACACCGATCATATTCTTAAGCCTGTACACGCTATCATTTTTAAGCAGTTCATCTGTATTATAATATATAATCGTGTCTATGTAATACACATCCTTGTCCTCATGCATTATGGTCTGGTCCGGCAATCTTTTCTCAGTGAATTTACCTATATCTGTGTCATCCATAATATCGGCCCTAAACATAATCTTTTACATAAACTACTTATTCATACTAACATCTACATTATATTTATTCATTTTTAATCTTTAAAAAGCTTAATCAATAAACAAAAACTATGATAAAAGTAAAATTCCTGGGTACTACAGCCAGCATACCCACAAGGGAGCGGAACCTGCCATCGATATTTGTCATGTTCAAGGGAGAAAGGATGCTCTTTGACTGCGGCGAAGGCACCCAGAGACAGCTGATGGATCAGGGTCTCAAGTTCATGAAGATAGACAGGATTTTCATAACTCACTGGCATGCAGACCATTTCGCAGGCATCCTAGGTCTTATCCAGACAATGTCTCTTGAAGGCAGGAAAGAGCCGTTATATGTATACGGCCCTAAAAGGACATCAGAGTTCCTTGAACAGCTCCTGACAATCGGCTATTTCGGAAAAAGCTTCAATGTTGAGGTTACAGAGATGGACGACAGCTTCGCAATAGAAGGCGACGGCTACAAAGTCACAGCATTCAGCGTCACCCACAGGATACCGTCTTTAGGCTATGTCCTTGAGGAAGAGCCAAGAAGCAGGGCCAATATGGAAAAGGCAAAGAAATTCGGCCTTTCAACAGGTCCCTATATAGGAAAGCTGAAAGCAGGAAAGACTATAAGCTTCAACGGCAAGACCATAAGGCCGGAAGACATCATAGAGCACCTTCCCGGAAGAAAGATTGTCTACACAGGCGACACAAAATATGACCCCAATGTCATAAAGCATGCCAAAGGCGCAGACCTCCTGATACACGATTCCACCTTTGCCTCAAACAAGGACGATATAGACGAGATTGGACACTCCACAGCAAAAGATGCAGCAACTGTCGCAAAGAAGGCAGGAGTAAAGCTTCTGGTCCTGACTCACATAAGCAGGAGATACCAGGAAGGCAAAGACAGCACATCACCAAAAGTGCTTCTCGACGAGGCAAAAAAAGTATTCAAAAACACAATCCTTGCCCATGATTTCTTGGAGTTTGAAGTGAAATAGGACATCGTGATAACAATGCTTCCTGAAAATCTAAAGCTTCTTCTTGAGAAGCAGAAATACAGGATAGTCGGAAACCATTCTGCCGTGAAGATATGCACCTGGACAAAGAAAAGCATCAAGAACCAGGGCGTCTGCTACAAGGAAAAGTTCTACGGCATAAAGAGCCACAGATGCCTCCAGATGACACCGGCAGTAGCCTGGTGCCCCAATAAGTGCGTCTTCTGCTGGAGAGCGACAGACAGGACACTCGGCCCGGAGATAAAAGAAAGTCCGGACACACCGGAAAATATACTTGAAGGCTCAATAGCAGCTCAGAGAAATCTTCTTACAGGCCTTAAAGGCTTTGAAGGCACAGATATGAGAAAATGGAAAGAAGCACAAGACCCCAACCAGATTGCCATATCTCTCACAGGCGAGCCGACAGCATATCCTCTGATAAGCGATTTCATAGATCTCTGCAACAGGAGAAAGATGACAACCTTCCTTGTCACAAACGGCCAGTTCCCTGAAAGGCTTAAAGACATAGCAAAGCCTTACCAGCTCTACCTGTCTCTTGACGCGCCGACAAAAGAGATGTATAAGAAAATAGATATGCCTATGTTTAAAGACTACTGGGAAAGATTCACAAAGACAGTAGATATCATGTCTTCCTTCAATTCAAGAAAAACAGTACGCCTGACTCTTGTCAAAGGCATTAACATGACAAATATCCCAGATTATGCCAAGATGATAGAGAAGATCAACCCCAATTTTGTCGAGGTGAAGGCATACATGCATGTAGGATTCTCAAAGTACAGGCTTCCGATAGAAGCGATGCCTCTCCACGATGAGGTAAAAGAGTTCTCGGAAAAGCTTGAAAAAGAGCTGTCTTACAAGATTAAAGACGAGAGCAGGCCAAGCAGGGTAGTTCTTCTCTCTCGCAGATGAAATATTTATAAAGCTTATTTACTTTAACAGAACCTTATGAATATACTCTTGAGTTCTCCGAATAAACGTAGAATAGATGCTGGATACATTGATCCTACCTCCTTATATGATGTTTTGCTCAAAAATTGTCCTGGTTCATCTGTGATATTTGATGATATAAATACATTTGATTCAATAAGGGAATCATTTAATAGAAGTTACCTGCATATATTCTCTGATCATTCAACAGGTCTAAAGACGCTTGACAATCATAAGATAGACATATCAACAGTTGTTGTTCTTGACGCTCATCTTGATATCGGTCACAGCACATTGGACAAGGACATGATATTAGGCTATACTTATGCAAATTGGATAACTAACCAGAAAAAGATAAATCCCTCAAGGCATTTCTTCCTTGTCGGATCCTCTGCAAAGCTAGATATGGATTATTATTCTGTGGAATTGATTTCCTGGGCAGACACCTTTACTAATTATATAAAGAATAAGGATCATCCAGAATACGTATCTGACAGCATCGCATTTCTCCCGTTGGATCCTTTAAGCTACAGTTATTCCTGGATAAGGTCAAGATTCTCTGACAGGTTTCCTGGAACCGATTTTGACGATTTCCTTGACACAAGAGATGGATGGTATGTCAAGGATGATAGGGTAGTATTCAAGGACTCTATATCATCAGCATCAGGCTCACCTGATAGGTATGTATCTGATTTCATCAGAGCCGTCGGTGAACCGGAAAAGACAGTGTTAAGCCTTGATGTAGATGTTCTGTCATCGCAAGGCATAGGCAAGATGCTGGTGAATCAGGCAATATCTATAGTATCTGCTTGCAAAGACTCAGGTGTGATTAAATATGATCTTGCTCTCGAGCACAAGAACCTTAAAAGGAGAAAATATCTGCCGTGGCTTTTTGGAAGCGATAAGGTCTTCAGAAAAGAACTTTATTCTATAATCTCTGAGATTGTCAGTTAGACTCAACAGTCTTCTTCCCTCTTTCCTGCGGTATTATAGAAATCTTCCCATTTCCAGGCTTCTTATCAAGCTCTTTGCCCTCAAAGTACCTGTCAAGAAAAATAGCAAGAGCAGATATCTCAGAATGCGGCGTATTGCCTACTGCAATATTATAGTCCGAAAGATGATACACTTCTCCCGGCACCTTCTGCGACCCGACAATCACAAGCATATTCTTGCCCTTGCAGGTCTTCCTTATTTCACCGATCTTCTCAGGAAGGTTCATGCCGTACATGGTCAGATGGACAACAACAGCACCGTCATCCTTATGCTTCTTGATAATCTTCATCCACTGCTTGTCATATTCAACATAAAAATCGCCGCCCCACTGTTCCGAGACGCCTTTGAGGCTGTCCACAATCTTCTTGTCATAGTCGCCTGAAAGTATTATTCTGCCTGCGCCGAATGCTCTTGCCACAAGGCCGCAGTGAGTAGTTATCCTTGAGTCACGTCCCAGCCTGTGCCCCAGACGGAGTACTGTTATCATGATATCACTTTTGGAGATTAATCTTTTATAGTTTGGGTGTTTTTGAACCTTTTTAAAGTTAAGCGCATATAATACTATACTATGGTGATAAAAACATTTCCAAAAAATACTATATATATGCCATTCTACAATAGTGCAAATCTAGAGAAGGAAGTTTATGGTTTCATAGATAAATTCATAAGCAATATGGAATCTTCTACAGATATATCTCTTGCAGGGTGGCTGTATCCTGGCCTCAATAAAACATTTTATAATGTGCTGACACAGACTGGTTACGCCGGCTGGTCTTATTATTTTGATTCTCCGGACAACAGAAAAATATTCTGTGTCCAGGCAGAACTTAAAGATAAAGATAGAGAGCCAACATCTTACGATGCCCGGATTATTGCATCACTTCTTGATAAGCTTCCCTGTTGTTTCATAGATGGAGAAAATCCTGCAGGCTTTTTTGATCATACAAAATATTTTATACATATGACCACTCTTGACAAATATATAATGCGTGAGACTTTTAAGGAAAATATAGATGCTCTTATTTTTGAGCTTTCTTACCCTAAAGGAAAATATTTTAATCAGGGAGATATTGTTGATCTTTATGGGTTGCATTTTGAATATAACATATTTGATGATACAAAATTAGAGATTCTGAAATATTTTACTGAACAAGAGCTTACGCTCTTAAGGCGTGAAAAAATAATCTCCAAGAAACAGAAGAAAAAAGCAAAAGAATCAGAGTCATTTCACCTGGTAGCCCAAAAGAAACTTTTTAATCGCATAAAAAACAACATGTCAGCTTTGTCTTCAGAAGCTACATCTTCTCCGGTGCTTCAATTTCTAGAATCTTCAGGCCGTTCCTGATGACCTGCGCAGCTCCGGCAACAAGTGCAAGCCTTGCATCTCTCAGACCCGCATCACCTTTGAGGATAGGGGTGGAATTGTAGAAATTATTGAAATCCTGGGCCAGCTCAAAAAGATAGTTGCAGATTATATGCGGTGATATGTTCCTTCCGGTAGATGATATGACCTGAGGATACTCGGCAAGCCTCTTGACTATCTCCTGCTCTCCCCTTCCAACAAGCGCAGATGCATCATATTTCTTGATCTTCCCCGCTTTCCTCAATATGCTTTTCGCCCTTGCGTAAGTGTACTGTATGTATGGGGCGGAGTTGCCGTTGAAATCCAGCGCCTCAGCCATGTCAAAGGTTACGCTCTTTCTCGCCTCGACCTTGAGTATAGAGTATATCACAGCACCTTTGCCGACAGCATCAGATATCTTCTTCTTCTCAGCATCGGAAAGCTCCGGGCTCTTCTCGCACACGACCTCGTATGCCTTCTTTATCGCCTCGTCAAATACATAGTCAAATGTGATATACCTGCCTCTCCTTCCGGACATCTTGACTCCCGGCAGGCTGACAAGCCCGTATGACAGGTGATATTGGTTATCAGCATATTTCTTGCCAATTATCTTAAGCGCCTGCTTGAGCTGCATCTGCGGCAGCTCCTGCTCGCACGCGATGACATTTATGACTTTGTCTGCCTTCACCTTCTCAAACTTCCATATAGAATATGCAATATCTCTTGTAAGGTACAATGTTGTACCGTCAGACCTCACAAGCACTGTTGACGGCATATCATGCTTCTCAAGATCAATTATCCAGGTGCCTTGGTCTGTCTTCTTGAGTGCTTTTCTCTTTTTGAGCCCGTCAATGACCTTGCCGGCACCGCCGTTTATTACGAACATGGACTCGTAATCATAGGAATCAAACTTTATGTCCATCCTTGCAAATGTGTCCTTGAACCCTTCCGTGCAAAGGTCGCCCACTTCCTTGAAAAGCCTGGATGTCTCCCTGTCGCCGCCTTCAATCTTCCTGAGCATCTCCTTCACCTGCTCCTCCATATCTTTTTCCCCCGCAAGAACAGAATCAAGCTTCCTGTACATATCAGGCCATTTGTCCTTAAGCTCTTTCTTGACATCAGAATCATCAGCCATAAAAGCAGAGGTTATGGCATATATCTTGCCCATCCATACATCCGGCCTCTCGGTGACCTTCCTGTCCTTAAGCTTCTTGTATCCGAAAGCCACCTTGGCGACCTGAAGGCCTATATCATTCATGTAATAATGCGAGATTACCTTATAGTTGAGAAGTGAATACAGGTTGGTCAGTGATTTTCCAAGTATCATGTTTCTCGCAGAGCCTATATGGAGCGGGTGTATAGGGTTCGCAGACACATATTCTACCATCAACCTCTTCTTTTTTCCCTCATCGCAGGAGCCGTACCTGTTTTTCATATTTTCTATGTCTTCAGCCACGCTCTTCGCAAGCTTTTCAGGGTTCAGGTAGAAATTCAGGTAAGGGCCAAGAATCGCGCATCTTTCAACAATCCCTTTTCCCGTAATATTTTTGTCAATCTTTGCCTTAAGCTCAGATGCGATATCATTGGGTTTTTTCTTGTATTCCTTTGACAGCGCAAAGCACGGGAAAGATATGTCTGCATCAATGTTCTTAGGAGGCTTCTCTATCCTTGCGTCCTTCACCCCGGCAGACTTCAGAAGCGTTATTGCCTCTTTCTCTGCAATATCATAAGCATACATAGTATCAATCTGTTTTTGTGCAGAAATCTATTTAAGATATAAGTGAAATGCTTAAAAAAAGAGATAAAAAACTATTTGCTTTTCTTTATCTTGATTGCGTCAGCAAGCGTGTATACCAGGCTCTCTTTATGTCTTGGCATCCTGCTTCCGTCCCTTCGTTCGCCACCTTTTCCGTCAGAATCTCTCGGTTTCTTGTTGTTGACAACATTGCCGTCCTTGTCAAGCTGCTCAATCTTGTTGATTATCCGTATCCTAAGCTTTTTTTCAATCTTTTTTGCAAGGCCCAGGCGCGGCTTAAGGTCATTGTGCTCAATCTTCTGTATCACAGAGCTGTGCTCGTTGACCATCAGGCCGAAATCTTTCTGTGTTATGTCTGCTTTCTCACGCGCCTTCTTGATTATGTCCCCGAAATCATCCATAAACTCGAAATTGACCTTGGGCAGTTCAGGCCTCTTCTTGAAACCCCTTTTGATATTTCTTCTGGGGCTGCCATATGCTTTTTCCTTTTTGCCAGGCACGCACGAATAGCATGCTTCAATATCTGCACCTTCAAGGCTAGTTTTCCTGGTCTCCCTTGTGCTTCCGCAGATGTCACATACTCCCATTAAATCAACTGTATTTTTGTTTTTTTGTTTCTCGTAAGAAAGAGACTAAATAAAATTCACAGCAAAGCTTTTTAAGCTTTACGCAGGAAGAGAAACAAATACATGATATCTTGCAAAACATTTATCAATATCCGGTCAATATCTGTTTATATGTCAGGTAAAGATGCAGAAGTCAAGAGAAAAGTGAGAGAGACTTATGACTATATCTCATGCCATTTCAACGCCACCAGAAACTATATGTGGAAAGAATGCGCAGGCTTCATAGAAAATGCGCCAAAAAACTCAGCATTCCTTGATGTCGGCTGCGGCAACGGTAGGAACAGTCTTCATGCACTGAAGCTCGGCTTTGAGGTGATCAGCTGCGATATATCATCAGCCCAGCTTAAGGTTGTCAAGGTCAAGGCAGGGAAGGACAGCAGCAATCTTTCTCTTCTTCAGTGCGACGCCCCGTCTCTTCCATTTGAATCTGGCTCTTTCAATCGTGCCCTCTTCATAGCTGTGGTCCATCACCTTTCGACAGAGAAAGAGAGGATAGAGAGCCTTGAAGAGATAGGAAGGGTATTGAAGCCGGAAGGAAAAGCCCTTGTCAGCGCCTGGGCTCTTGACCAGCCAAGATTCAAAGGCATAAGCGAAAAGAACAGAGACATCATCCTCAAATGGGACAGGAGATACGACAGGTTCTATCACCTCTTCTGCAAAGGCGAGCTTGAGGATATCTGCAGGAAGGCCGGTTTTGAGACAATAGCCTCATTTCGGGCGCAGGACAACTATTATGTAGAAATTTCCAAAAGATATTAATATTTGTTCAACCATATTCTACCTATGGTTTATATGTACAGCCACAAGTGTGGAAAGAAAGTGGACGAGAACTGGGACTTCTGCCCTTCATGCGGAGCGCCTGTCATAAGGCCTGTAAAGTTCAAGAGGCAGGATTCACTGTTATCTTCTGACGATCTTTTCAGCTCTTTCAAGAAGCAGTTTGATGAGATGAACAGGCTTATGGGGCGCGATCTTAGGGGTATGGAAAAGGACTTCGAGGTATTCAACCTGAAGAACGGGACAGAGCCCAGGATAAAGAGGAACGGATTCAGTGTATCCATAAGGTCTGGCACCGACCGGAAACCGCAGGTCAACATAAAGACATTCGGTGATGTTGACAAGAAAAAGCTTCAGGAAGAGCTAAGTAAGCGTTTTGGTATAAAACTTCAGGACATGCCCAAAGAGGCAGGAGCGATAAAGGCAGAACCTCCGGAAGAAAAGATACAGGAATCCAAACTAAAAAAGATGCCCAAAATCACAGAAGAGCCAAAGACAGACATAAAGCGCCTGCCTGATAGGATAATCATAGAGACAAATCTTCCAGATATGGAATCTGATTCAGATATAATAGTCCATACTCTTCCTGAATCGATTGAGCTTAAGGCCATAGGAAAAAAGAAGATATATTTCAGGATAATGCAGATACCTAAAGGCTGGCAGCTTATATCAAAGACATTCAAGGACAGCAAGCTAAAGCTTGAGTTTATGCCCGTCAGCTAGTCTGGTATTATATTCCCTAACATATTTCCTGAACTCTTCCATACCTTTTTTCCCGGCCATGCCCTCAATCATCCTGTTGAACTCCTCAGTCTTCTTCCTGTACTCTTCACCCAGTTCATCCCCGAACCTCTTCTCAACAGCTTTTGAATCTTTTGTTACATGCTTTCCTGTCTTCCTGTCAAAAAAATCAAGATTGTCGCAATAGCACAGTATCTTCTCCTCAATTGTTTTTGGTATAAGGTCTCTGCTTGCGAGTCCCAGCTTTATTGACTCTTCCCTGCTGATGCCCACGCCTATATGCCTCTCCGCTGCCCTTGCCTCTCTTTCAAGACCATGCTTTCTTAAATACTTTGCCCCCTCAACACCATGCCTGACGCTTTCCTTTGCAGTCGCATAGCCGATATCATGCAATATGCAGGCAGTGCTCAAAAGCTCAGGATCTATATTCTCCCCTCTTTCAATCATCTTTCTTGCAAGAAAAAGCGATAAGTTACGCACAATTATTACATGGTCTGATATGCTTAGTTTCCAGTCCGGCCTATACTTTTCAAACCTTTTTTCTAAAAGGTCAAGCGCATCCTTATCAGATATATCTGCCATAGTATCAATTATAGAATGCAGTATTTATTTGTTGAGTTATCAGCTCGCCCATCAGTCATCATATATCAGGTCACCTCGCGATGTTCATCATCTAACCCTTATATACTTCAGAAGATAATTTTAAATATCACAGGTGATACTCTTGACAGATAATACGAATGTCTATATAAGATGCAAGTGCGGTCATACATGGCAGGATACAGGGTCTGAACTGAAAAAAGATATTGTCGTGACTTCAGGCACGATTGAAGAGATAAAGTTCACAGTAGGTTACAAATGCGAGAAATGCGGAAAGGAAGTGTCCGCATGCATCTATGTAAGGTGACCCATATAAGAAAGAAGTTGCCGGCAAGATATATCCCTGCCGGCGTTCCAGACAAGTTTTTCCAGGGAAGGGGGTTTGGAAAATCCAAAAAAAATTATATATGATTACTCAAGCCAAGCGAGTGCCATTGCCTGTGCGACCTGCTGATCCCTGTGCCTCTGCTTAAGAAGGTCTGTCCATTTAGTCACAAGATCATTTTGATACCTGTTCATGCCATCACCCCCCTTCTTGTGAGTTGCTCTATGAATTCAGCATCATGCTTGTATCTTTTGTATTCCCCGAAAGCGTAAGGAAATGCTTTCGCAAGCTCCTCAACCCTCCTGTGCGCCCTTGTCTTGATCTGGTACCATCTCTTCTCCTGATCAAAATTCATCTTACTGTACTCCTGCGCAAGCACGCCTCTTGTAGGAAGCCCGGACCTTCTCAATTCATTCTTTACCATGCACATCTCAGCAGATATCTTTGACATATCCCACACCTCCTCAAAAGCACCATACATCTTTTATATGGTTCTCAAACCTCTTTCTCCTGTAGGTCGGCATAGACCTCCAGCCATTCTCAAAATTGTTTCCGTACCTGTTCTTCACAATCGATAAAGTTTCAGCATTCATATCATATCCCTCCTTTGATAATATGATCCAGTGCTTGCAGAGCCTCTAAGGTATAATCCCCAGGCCATGCAGTCACCCGTCATTATTGCCCCCCGGATTATGGTGGGTAAAGAATAAGATGGACACTCCCTTTAAATACTCTTCTGGATAAGTGCCGTGCCGCAATGCCGGTAGAAATAAGAATATTATCTCCCAACTAATCCCTATGAGACCTTACATTGTAGGTATAGCAGGACCGAGCGCATCCGGCAAGTCAACAGTATCTAAGATGCTTATAGAGAAATACCAGTCAGCCGCAAGGATAAATCTGGACGACTTCTTTTTCAGCAAAGACACATTCCCTCTCCATAATGGCTGGAGCAACTGGGAGCTTCCGCAAAACCTTGATTTCTCAAAGCTTCATTCCACCCTTTCAGATCTTCTTGAAGGCAGGACCGTGACAGTCCCCGACTACTCAAAAAAAGAAGGCAAGGCAATCGGCGAAAAGATAGTAAGACCCAAAGATCTGATTATCGCAGAGGGCTTTTACCTTTTCCATGACAAGAGAGTGAGAGATCTTTTTGATTTCAAGATATTTCTGGATCTTCCTGAAGATATCCAGATGAAAAGGCGCCTTGAAAGGCAGCCGGATCTTGACCCGCGCTATTTCACAGAAGTCATCGCCCCTTTCTTTAAAAAGCATGGCCTTCCGGCAAGAAAGCATGCAGATTGCATAATCAATGCATCTCGCGATATTGATGTGGTTGCTGAAGATATTATGTCTCTCCTGAAAGAAAGGTTATCATAAAACAATTCATGACAGCCTATTTCAGCATATGCACAGACAATATTAAGGATTTATAAAAATTCATGCCTTATTCTAATCAATGTTTTCAGAAGACATCTCCCGATACATAGATGCCATGATAAAATCTATTGAAAAAGATCCGAATACCGGATTGGACAGTGTATATATTCAACATCCTGATGATTTGCCTGTACCGTCTAAAAATGAGGTCTCAGAATCTTTTGTATATCTTGCCATACATCCCATAGAACCGGTCAAAGATATAGCCTCGCTCAACAGCTATGTTGATGGGATTCTTGCCGGAGATTTCAGGCCGGATTTCACAAGGCATGCGCAGGAGGAAAAATTGAAAAGTCACATCATAAGTTTAGACTTTAGCAGAGATGATAATGTGGAGCTGCCTCTCCTATCTTTATCAAAAGAATATCTGCTGGATGTAAGTGATAATGCGGGCATAAGAGAGGTTTACGGTCCGAAAAATCTTCAGGTCAGGACTCTTGACAGTGATAAGCATACCTTCCTGCACAGGATCAACTATGATCTTATCATTTTCCCAGACAGTGATGTCGCATCAGAATATTTTTTAACTGTATCGCACAAGTTTAAACAGCCTTACATGATTCCGTCTAAAGCTTTCAGTAAAAGATGATTCTTGAGAGTATCATAATAGACCTATCTCTTCTTCTCTTTCTCATACTCAAGATACGAGTACACGAGAAGGTATGCAACGCCGATAAGTACAGCAGCGATAAAGAACAGCAGGCTCCCCGGCACAAGAAGGCTCAATACAGCAAGAACTCCAAACACCCGGAACATCTTTGACCCGAGCCTGTTGGTCTTCTCCCACACCTTATCGCTTGACAGTGTCCAGGGCGTCCTTATGCCTATGAAGAAGTTCCTCCTGGTCTTATCAAGAATTATACCTATACCGTAAAAGAAAACCGCTATAGCAGGCATGATTATATAGCTCATGTCAAATGCATAGCCCATATTTGCCGCCAGCATCGCAGACTGCACAACGGCAAGGAAAATCACAATTCCTGCAATCAGGTAGAAATAATACTGCTTGAACGATTCAATATTCTTCCTGTAGACAGCGATATGCGGTATCGCAAGCATGAGGAGGTATATGCCAAGTGTTAGGGCAGGTATCAGGAACACGCCTACAGCCCTTGTGCTGTACCCGTTCACATTCCCGTCCGCATCCCAGTGCGTCGCCATAGTCTCAGGCATAGATGGATATATATACGCGCCAGAGATGAACATGAGCGCGATTATAGCCCATATCAGGTATTCCCTGCGTTCCATAAGATATTATAGTGTTTTTGAGGTTAATATATGTTTTGCAGTGCCTAAGTCCTTTTTTTGCTCATCTGATATCCCGCGTTAATCTGGCCTCATTTTTGACTTCTTCTTATATATATCTTTTTGCTGCTATATGTTATAATAACACTTACAAGTAGTGAATGAAAACAATATTTATAAAGATTTATTTTGATATATACCATATGTCTTCAGAAATTGATTTTGATGAAATCTATAATTTAGTTAGATCATGGAACCTCAAAGAATCCCTGATAGATCCTAAGCATAATCCGGTTCCTGATCAGATGTCAGAAAATACTCAATTCAACCCATTCCTGGATCTGAGAATAAATAATGTCTATGCAACAGTGATGCATCTTGTAGACCTCGGATATATAGACATAAGCAATCTTAAAGGCAGCAAGATAGATTTCGGCTGCGGCGAAGGTGCAAGCACCTATATCCTGAAGCAGTACGGCAGTGATCTTACAGCTCTTGAAATATTTCCTCCGTTTGTGGAGGCAGGTATCAATGCTGGCACTTTATCTCCGGAAGACACCCATGTAGGCGACGGTTTTGTATATCTTGATAATCTTGCAGAGACCTCGCCAGAATCAGTTAATCTTGTATCTGCTTTCAGGATAACTGCAAATTTCCCTATAGGCAGGCTTTACAACTGCGCACAGAAAGTTCTGAAGGTTGGCGGCCAGATGCTGGTCACAGGGCAGACAGAT
>JAIVYO010000014.1:0-12074 GCA_048635405.1 Campylobacterales bacterium
AGGACCGTGCCAAATCCCAATTTCGAAGGCTCATGGACACTGTGGACATTTTGCTGGTCATACCCAATGACATGATACTGGCCGAGGCCCCGAACATTCCGATAAATCAGGCATTTCGGGTTATGAACAGCGTGCTGGCCTTGCCGGCGAACCTTATGCTGCAAAATCTTGGAAATGAAGATTTTCGATTGCTGAAGAAGGAAATGGCTGGCAGCGTCTTCGCACTGGACATTGCTGAATGGGATAGCCTCGACCTACTTGCGGTTGTGGACAAGCTTAAAAAATCTAACTGGCTCATGCTTGAAGGCCGGGACGGCTTCTACGACATACTCCTGCCATGGGCGCTGTTCTTCGCTATTGTTTACGGATTACTTACTAAATTAGGGCCTTTCAGCGGAAAGGAAAACAAAAGCATAGCATCTATAATCTCTATGGCTGTGGCATTCTTCACTGTTGCATATACGCCGTTCGGCATGAATTTCGGGATGTATCTCGCTGAGATGTTCGGAAAGAGCGGAACAATACTTGCAGGCCTTCTTATACTATCGCTTTTCTTAGGGATGGCAGGAATAAAGCTTCCTGAAGGTTTCGGGAATAAGAAAAATCAGACGAAGAATTTCCTGATAATTGTTGCAATAATCACAGGCATAATATATTTCACCACAGGATTTGGCAATCTGATAAACTTCAGTTCGCCTACATTCGCTGAGGACACTATCGTAACTTTCCTTGTCATACTTGCCCTTGCAGGCGGGATATATATGATGGTCAAAGGTGGAAATGGTGATAATGGAAACCAGGCTGAGATAGACAAACAAGAAGATATCATAGCTGATTCAAAAGCATCACCAGAGGATAAAAAAGCTGCAGAGAATAAATTAAAGAAATTAAGGGCATAATAAAATAAAAAATGGTGATAATCAATGAATCTATACGATCTTATCGGAAACTTAAAAGATGTCGGCTTCTACGACATACTACTGCCTTGGGCGCTGTTCTTCGCTATCGTGTACGGGCTCCTTACGAGTGTCGGGCCTTTCAGCACGAAGAAAGAAGATGGCAAAGAACCTATGGACAAGAGCATACCAGCAATGATATCTATGGCTGTAGCATTCTTCGCTATCGCCTATACGCCATTTGGCATGAATTTCGGGATATATCTTGCTGAGATGTTCGGAAAGAGCGGAACAGTACTTGCAGGTCTTCTTATGCTATCACTTTTCCTAGGTATGGCAGGAATAAAGCTTCCAGAAGGTTTCGGGAAAGATGAGAATAAAAGGACGAAGAATTTCCTGATAATTGTCGCGATAATCACAGCTATAATATATTTCACCACAGGGTTTGGCAATCTGATAAACTTCACCTCACCTACATTCACTGAGGACACTATCGTAACTTTCCTTGTCATACTTGCCCTTGCAGGCGGGATATACATGATGGTGAAAGATGATAGTGGAAAGAAAGGCAAAAAAGATAATGAAAAGAAAGACAAAGAAGAAGAATAATAAACAGCTGTGATTTGACATGAACCTGTACGACCTTATCGGGAACTTAAAAGATGTCGGGTTCTATGACATCCTCCTGCCATGGGCGCTGTTCTTTGCAGTGACATACGGGATACTGACGACTGTCGGGCCTTTCAGTACGAAGAAAGAAGATGATAAAGAACCTATAGACAAGAGCATACCTGCTATAATATCCATGGCTCTGGCTTTTTTCATAATAGCGTACACTCCTTTCGGGCTCACTTTTGGCGCTTATCTTGCCATAATGTTCGGAAAGAGCGGCACTGTGCTTGTCGGTCTCCTTATACTGCTCCTGTTCATGGGCATAGCAGGCATAAAGATGGAAGATGATGATGTCAAGAAACACAAAAATAAGATAGCCTTGACTCTTGTTGCAATTGCCACAATCATATATATAGGTACAGGAAACCTGTTAGGCTGGCTCAGGATACCAGGCATAACAGATGAGATTGCTGCAACACTTATCATGATCGCTCTTGTGATTGGCGGCATGATATGGCTTGTGAAAAAATGATGTGATTATAGATGGGCATGGAAATACTTGTAGGCAACCTCAACACGCTGGGGTTTTATGATTTCTTCTTGCCATTCATCCTTTTTGTGGCGATAATATTCGGCCTTCTTCAGAAGAACAAGGTGTTCGGCGAGAAAGACACAAAAGCGATAGACGGCATTGTTGCCATGTCTGTATCATTCTTTGTCATAAACTACACACCCATAGGGCTTTACTTCTCCATGCTGTTTGCCATAGGTGCGTCAATCATAGGTGCAATACTTGTCGGTGTCATATTGCTTGGCATGCTCGGAATTGATATGGGAAAGTTCTTCAATTCAGGAGAGGGCGGCAAGCTCGACAATAAATATGCAGGACCTGCCATCGCCGGTGTCTTGCTGGTCGTTATTGCGCTTTTCCTCTATGCGAGCGGGCTTTATGACAAGTTTATCAAAGGATACGTGCCTTCTATAGGAGAAGATACAATTGTGACTGTTGTTGCTATATTGTTTGTGATTGTTGTCTTTGTTGTCATCACAGGGGCGGGGAAGAAGACATAGAACTAAAGTAAGGGAGATCATATATGGCATTCCACTTTTCAACACTTATCGGAAACCTTAACGAGATAGGGTTTTATGAGCTTTTTCTTCCGTATGTGCTTTTCACAACACTTACCTATGCGCTCTTCAGGAAAGTAAAGCTCTTTGATGAAGGGCAGGGTATAGACGTACTTTTCTCTATGACTATCGGATTTTTTGTCATAAACTATACATCGCTTGGTGTTTTTCTGTCGCACCTGTTCTCGGTAGCAAGCCTTTTTATAGCGATGAGCGTTGTGATTGTCCTTGTGACAGCATCGCTTGGGATGAATTTTCCGAAATATATAGCCCAGAGGCCCGGAACTGCCCTCATGCTTATGGCTCTTGCAGCAGTTTTCATACTGCTTGAGGTACGCGTCGACAGGCTTCTTCCAAATATAGACAGCATAACTATCAATATAGTCATATTTGTCACTGTGTTTATCGCAGTCATAGCACTTGCGGCAAAGATACCTGAGAAATAAAAAAAATCGCTCAAAATCCGTGATTTTTAATTGCATTACAATAAATACAAGCAATTTAAAAGCTTGGAATCACACAAAAGATTCCGTGATTTTTAGTCTTCCTTTCTGAGATTAAATCACATTAAGCTGTAAGGTATTAAACTCAGAAAGGAATAGATTAAGATAAGAGCAGAAACTAATCATAATTTGTCTTCTTTTTCATCATCGTCTTTATCGGCAGATTCCTTATCTATTGATTTATCTTTATCAGTAGAGTCCTTACCTTTTGATTCATCTTCATGCTTTTCAGAAGAAGGAGCCATATCATCTTTATCATCAACATTATCTTTCTTGCTGTCCTCCTTGACATCCGGCTCAAGATCAAGCGATTCAGTATCTATCTCTTTTGATTTTATATGCAGCTTCTCATTCACTTCAGATATGGCTTCCACAAGATTGGGCACAACATCCTGGAATGCTTTCTCTATGCTTGATACCTTAGGTGAAACTTCAGAAAAGTCATCTCTGAGCATATCCATCTCTTTTTTCATATCTGACACTGTGCTGTCTGTGCGTGTCTCGACCATCTTCAAGGATGTGTCCAGATTATCTATCTCTTCTCTTATATCATCTATAGACCCTGTAATCTTGTCTATCAGGATCTTGAAGGATGCAAGGCGTTCCTCTACAACTGATTCTATCATAGCCTCAAGAGTGTTGCTTCTTGTCACTTCCTCCTGGTGCTGCATCTGCTGTGAAAAGTCTGGAGGTAAACCGCTGTCACCAGATGTTTCCTGCGCAGGCTTTTCAGCTGACATCTCCGGTGCCAGGGCTGAAAGGTTATTGCCAGACACCTGAGATTTTATTACCTGACCGAGAGCGTTGTCAATATCTTTGAAATTGTAGCCTTTTGCCTTAAGCTCTTTGACCATATCAGCTTCAGAAGTCCCTTTCGCCACAAGAGCGTTTATGTCGCCGGTTATGCCTGCAGGCAGCTGTGACATCTGTGGATCTGTCTGCCCCATACCAGGTGACGGCACAGGTACCGGAATGCCTGAGGCAGTATTAGGCACCATACCGGGCGCTGCTGTGTTTTCTGCAACGGGTGCAGGATGCTCTTTTGGCGTGTCTTTCTTTTTCAGTTTACTGAAAAGCTCAAACTTGAATCCCATCTCAATCCCTCTATCTATCTGTCATACCTGATGCGTCCCTGTTTACAGAAAGCCTGCTTGTTATTGATTTCATAAGCTCTATATACTCCTGCATCTCGCGCAGCTCCTGCCTTGTCACAAGAAGCTTCATGTGCGCGTTTATCTTCTTAATGTCTGCCTGCTGGTTGGCTACCTTGTCAGATGTCTCTACCGAGTCCTCTGTTATGTTCTGGACCGCCTTGTTAAGCTCTTTTGTAGTATCCATCACTGATTGCTCTATGCTGTTGACACGGGAGTCAATGTTCTCAAGCTCATCTTCTATAAGCCTAATTCTCCTTGTATTGTCGTTAAGGCGACGGGACAGCTCGCCTATTATCGGTGTATTGTCTGTCTTTGGGGGTGGATTGTTGAATACCATAAGTTCACCTGCACAGAAAAGCTGTGATATATATTTAATAGGTTGCCATCCATATATAAATTATGGTCGTCTGCAACTATGAGTACGACAATGAGAACAATACTGTCAAGGTCAATTGCCTGAACTGCATATACGGCGCATCTATCGAGGATTTTCCTATATGCATGGCAAGGACAATAGACAAGCTTGTAGAATCAAAGAATGCCGGGCGCGTGGTCCTTACACAGACAAGGGAATTTGAATACGACATGTACCAGACGCATCTGCTTAAACAGATAGCGAACGCCATCATGCATCTTGTGAAGCAGCAAAGGATACTTTCTGTTGCGAACCTTTCCATACCTGAGTGCAATACATGTGTGCCACAGAGAAATGAGATCCTGCACAAGCTCTTGACAATAGATATACGAGAGGATCCTATCGGCGCATATGTCAAGACAATCAGAGAGATAAGGCATACTCATGAGAAGATGAAAGGAGCTCCCGATAAATGCCTGAGATGCTACAAAAACTATATAGACAATGTGCTTGAACCTATAAAGTCAACCCTTGAGTCAACAGAGCTAATAAACCGCGTAAAATCCAGGCTTGTAGGATATCTTGAGGGGAACAGGTCATTATACAGGGAAATATTCCATCCTATGATAAAGCCAAATTTCATGCTTACACGATATATGCTGAACCCGCCTAAGAAAGGCAAGAAGATAGACAGGTATATGGTGGGATCAAGCGAGGTACAGATATTCAAGGTAGAAGACAAGGTGCAGAAGATATACCATATCATACCTCCTGAGTTCAAGCTGGGGGAGGATGAGTACACCATACTTGACGCTGCAAGGAGATATATGGCTGCCCACAAGCCGACCAAGACTGAATTTGCCGACCCGCAGAGGATGAGAGACATATTCACAGACATAGGCCGCGACCTTATATCTGAGCTTGCCGACCATGCGAACATAACGCTTCCCACAAAGACGCTCAATACGCTTTCTGACATACTTACAAGATACACTGCAGGATACGGCATTCTTGAAGTCATACTTGGCGATGAGGCAGTGCAGGATGTGTACCTGAACGCACCGATGGGCGATGCGCCTATATACCTGTATCACGGCGGGCATGAAGAGTGCATAACAAACATAATACCTACACGAGAGGATGCCAACGCGTGGGCCACAAGGTTCAGGATAGAGTCAGGCAGACCTTTGGATCAGGCCAATCCTGTGCTGGATACTGAGATTGTTCTTCCGAGCGGGAGGGCGAGGGTCGCTGCTATCACAAGGTCGCTCAGCCCTGATGGCCTTTCGTTTGTACTTCGCAGGCACAGGGACAAGCCGTGGACATATCCTCTTTTCATAAACTATAAGATGATGACCTCACTTTCTGCCGGGCTCATGTCTTTTCTGATAGACGGGTCACGGACAATGATGTTTGCCGGCACAAGGTCTGCCGGTAAGAGCAGTATTCTTGGCGCCACGCTCACTGAGCTTATGAAAAAGGTGAGGATTATCACAGTTGAGGATACTCTTGAGCTTCCAGTGAAGGCACTGAAGGATCTTGGATATGATATCCAGTCGCTGAAATCGCGGTCTATAATAACGCATGTTGAGTCTGAGCTGTCTGCTGATGAAGCTATACGGACATCTCTTCGTCTCGGGGATTCCGCACTCATTGTCGGTGAGGTCAGGTCTGTTGAGGCTAAAGCGCTCTATGAATCTATGCGTATCGGCGCCCTTGCCAACATTGTGGCAGGGACAATTCATGGTGATTCACCGTATGGCGTCTTTGACAGGGTTGTCAATGACCTTGGGGTGCCTCCGACATCCTTTAAGGCGACAGACATAATCACTATTGTCAACAGGCTGAAAAGCGCTGACGGCCTGAGGACGTACCGGCGGATTATGGAGATAACCGAGGTCACGAAGGACTGGGACGAGAACCCGCAGAAAGAGAAAGCTTTCCAGCCGCTGATGAAATATGATTCAAAAACAGACAGGCTTGAGCCTACAGACAGGTTCCTGAATGGGGAGAGCTTAATACTGAATGAGATAGCTGACAGGGTGAAAGACTGGAAGAACAACTGGGACTCTGTCTGGGAGAACATACAGCTGAGAACAAAAGTCAAGGAGGCTTTGCTTAATTATGCGAAAGTGTCCAAGGATTTCGGCATACTTGAGGCAGAGTTCACGACGGAGGCAAACAGCAGGTTCCATCTGATATCCCAGGATGTCAAGGAGCAGTATGGTGCTCTTGATCCTGACAGAATCTTTGAGAGGTGGGATGCCTGGACAAAGCAGAAGGTCAAGGACAGGCAGAGATTGATGAAAGGGTGATTGGGTTTTTATTTACAATCAAACAACCCGATAATCTCTTTCTACTTCACCCACTATAGGGTCAGTAAGGGTTGTAAATTCTGTCCTAAAATGATATTCATCATCTATTTTCTCATAGAAATCATGGTCTATTGCCATCGTAGGAACACTATTATCGAAATCAAACATTATATCCCACATGCTTGTAAAATAATTGATTGAATAAATCTTCTCTTTTTCTGACAAGCCTTTGAGCTTTCTTAATACATATCTTAAATCATCACTATTATCAAAAGATGTGGAATCTATGTCTCTATAGACGCATTCTTTAAGATATTCAATGTTTGAGCTATGACTATTGCCGTAAAAGAAACGATAATCATCTGTATTCATCAAACAATCGTAATTCGGTCCGATTTGGACATATAGCTTAAAATTCCTGTCCTTCTCCATCAGATGCACATTCTTGAGCATTATCGAGACAAGGTCGTTTGCTGTAAGGATTGGTTTTTTATTTTCACTCATAATTTTTCACCCCTGTACCTTTGAGACACTACTCTTAAGTTACAAGATATACTTGTCTTTAAGACTATTTAAGTATTTCTATCATTTTACCTAAAAAATGCAAAGATATTTAATATTCTGTTTTAATAATTTAAGTTATGATAGTTGAAAAAGTGAATAAAACTAAAAAAATAAGCCAGATTGATGAGACAGACCGGAAGATACTGAACATACTTTCCGATAACAGTCGCGCAAGACTTCTGGATATTGCAAGGGAAGTCAGGCTTTCCATACCTTCCGTAAAGGCAAGGATTGACAGGATGGTGAAAGATGAGGTCATCACAAAGTTCACCATACAGGTTGATACTGATAAGGCAGGCATGCCCATAGGCGTACATGCGAGGATAAAACTGAAGAATATAACTGAAGAGAGGCAGGAGGAGTTCCTAAAATATCTTCAGAAGAACAGGAATGTGATTGACATATTCTCAATAATCGGTGATGTCGATCTTCTTCTTGTCATCATCGCGCGCGACTCTTCAGACATGAACAGGATACTTTTCAAGATACGGCATGACTTTACAGACCTTATCGCTGACTGGGAGACAAACTACATAATGAAGATATACAAGATTGAGGATTATACTTATTGACCCTTAAAAGATAGATTTATTATGTTTTCTTTTCAGATATGATTTATGGACGATACTGATAATCCCAACCTGATGCTTGCTTTTGTAGATATCACACAAGATATCGCTGAAGATTACAAAGGCATGATACCAGAAAATATGTTTGAAGAGTTCTGCAAAGAATACAAAGCAGTCGTGTCTTATCTGAATTATCACGCAAATGCTCTAGCCAAAGGAAATGACTGTGAGATAAGTTATATCGCTGATATGGACAGGCTTAACCAGATACTGTGCGATGCATTAGGGATTGAAAAATATGACCAATATGATGCTAAGAATATCCCATACATCAGAACAAAAAAAGATATAGGAGTACAGTATCTGCTGATGGAATACGCGAGAGCTAAGATGCCTGGTAGTGATGATGAGACTGACTGGCTGAAGCGTGTACTTAAAGGTCATTTTAAGGTTGATGGTACATGTATCTGCTATGTGTCTGTAGATAGCGATTCACTAAAAAAAGAGGATGTGCATAATCTGCAAAAGCAGATACTTGAATACAGCAATATGGAAGATGGTGATGACAGGACAAAAGCGGCATCAGCCATAAATGAAAGGATAAATAATGTGTTCGGCATAGATATTCACAAAGAGGGATGTGGAGGCATAGATATATCAGCCCTTGCTGAAAAAAAATTATTATCGCTACAACAGGAGATGCTAAAACATGTGACATCAGAGCATGCAGAGATTGAAGAACAGGAACCATACTATTTATATCCCATACTTAAGCAGGAGATAAAGGCTGGAGAGTCCAAGAGAAAAGAGTACGACGAATTGATTCCAAAACTGGCAGGCTTGATGACAAATGCAAATCTTGAGTCTTTCAAGACAGATATGATGAAAAGAGAAGAAGACTTTGTTGAAAAAGTAAGCAATGGATTAGATGAGATTATCAGCCCTGCCTAAAAAAGAAAAAAAGGCAGGAAAGGGCATCTATCCGCCTGTTTTCCTGCCGTAAAATTCAAGGTTCGCATATTCCGCAGCAGCAAGTGCCCATATCCTCATTGAGATATGCAAGGTCTGTTTTCATGTCCTCAAGCATATCGTATGCTTTCTCAAACTGTCCGAACAGCTTGCCTATCTCATCATCTGTGTATGTGTCGCCATCCACAACCGTATCTGAAGTTATAGGCAATGCCTTTCTAAGCCTGTTCATGGAACTGCCTATCTTTTTTTCCAATGAGTCAAACAGGATCTCTTTCTCCGTGAATGCATAACATACAGACTTATTCAAAGGTAACTTTTCCTCATCAGTTATCCATTTTACGAAGACTGTGCATTCCATGACACGCAGGGCATCGTTATATTCCATAAGCAGGCCAGACAAATCACTAAATGCATCATAGTGTGAGCCATAAGATTCATCAAATTCATCTCCTATTTCACATATATCACGCTTTTGGCATAAGTAACCAGATGTCATCCGGTCAAGATCTTCTATGTAATACTCTGCAAGATGCCTGGCCAGAATATCCTCATCTTTCTCAAGCATCTGTCTTACATATAGCTGTGAGCGCGCGTATTCCATGTTCAGCCCCATGGCAGCAACCGAATCTATAAGCTTTTCTGCCTGGTTGAATATCTCATCATGGAGCGTGAACCATAAGCCTGACAAAGATGCAGGAGATAATATATCAGGGGCAACACTGTCCAATATATCCTGCCGGATTGTCCCTGTATAGCTGCCGGAAGACATGACATCTTCTGCCATCTTTTTTAATTTACCTCCATATTGTTCAGGATCTGTAATGGCTTCTGAGCTGTCAAAACGCGGCATGAGATCAAGCACTTCATGCAATCTTCTGTTCCATATGCCATATATTGCAGCTTCCGGATCTTTGGTATATGCCATGTTTAAAGCTATTGACTTCAAGAGTCCGGGATTTCCAGGGGTGACCCTTAGAAGGATGTGCAGCCTTTCCATATTGCTCTTGCTGACATCATAGGCCAATTCTGAAAAATCTGCCAGGCCTTTCTCGGCATAGGTTGCACTTGCTGGTGTCATCCCGTTCTCTTCAATCTGTTTCATCTCAATCAACTTATCCTGTGGATGTCCGGCATATAGCCAAGGCTATCTAAAAACCGATAATCATCCATTCCAGAACATAAGGGCAGCAATATGCATCAATATATGAGAGACAATATCTGCTATCCTAATGACTATGCCTGAAAACCAAAAAGTTCAAGAAAAGAAAAGGGTCCTCGTGAGGGTTTTAGAAAGGGTATGGAATCATTCCCTAAAAATCTCTTCCTTTGCATACCTTGTATGTGGCAAGGGTATGCATGGAGATAGGCCTAAATGCGATCAGATTCCAATTTGAAGTCACATTCAGGGATTCCATATAAATCTATATAATATTAGATAATTGAATTTTATAAAGTTTTCTGTTGTCAGGCTCTTTTTTTGAGGCACGGGCATTATGGAAAATGCGAGATTTAATCTATATATACGGAGCAGATATAAATCAAATAAGGTATATTCTATGGCATCCAACCCGTCCGACACCAAAAAAGAGCATTTTGCAGAGATAGAGAAAGCTCTTGAGTATTACAACAAAGGCATGGCAGACCCATCGCGGACCAAGTTTAAGGCAAACATAACATCCAAAGCTTACAGAGAATACAAGGAAGAGGAGGCAGACCAGGAAAAAGTAGGGACATTCTTTGAGAAGATGTGCGCATATTCAGGAACACTTTTCAAGATAGACCTTGACAAGAAGAACAGAAATCAGATCAATGATGCTATCGATTTCACGGCCCTGAAGGTCACGCCTGAAGGTGTTGCCGGATTTGCTGTAATGTCATTGCTATTCTTTATCTGCATCGGTGTGCTGAGCCTTATAATGCCGCCGTCAATCGCGCCAGGGCTTGTAAAAGTGACAATGTTTGCGCTTGGACCAATAAGCGCGCTTTACATCTTAAAATATCCTAAGAACTATGCCACAAGCATTAGGATAAAAAGCTCAGGAGAGCTTGTCATGGTAGTATTATACATGATTGTCTACATGAAGACCACGCCAAATCTTGAGGGAGCTGTACGTTTTGCAGCAGAAAGCGCGTCAGGAAAAGTGGGGCGCGACTTCAATAGGATGCTGTGGCGCCTGGAGAACAGCGAAATACAGACTATCGATGAAGGGCTTATGGAATATGTTGTACAATGGAAAAACTACAACCGCGAATTCATGGATTCCATAGAATTCATAAGAGCATCTATGAGAGAGACAAACCCTGTCAGGCGCGAGAACCTGCTGGACAAGGCCGTGAACACAATACTTGAAGGCACTGATGAGAAGATGAAACATTACAGCAGGAACCTGCAGATGCCTATAATGGTCATACACGGGCTTGGCATTCTCCTTCCGATAATGGGCATGATAATATTTCCTCTCGCATCCATATTTCTTGGCGACGCTTTCCCGAACATCGTGACATATCTTGTGTTCGGCTATAATCTGGTATTGCCGACAATAATTTATGTGGTCATGAAAAACATACTTGACAGGAGGCCTGCGACAAAAACTGTTGTAGATATATCCAACCATCCGGATGCTATGCCCCTGAACAAGATGAAAATCGGAAAATCAATCGTGCCTGTGTGGCCTTTCGCACTTGCAGGAGGCGGATCAATAGTATTTATCGGGTTGATAATGCTTGTCACTTTCTTCAATGTCAATAAAATAGACCTTGATTTTCCCGCAAGCCTTATAGCATCAAGCATGTTTCACAGCATAATAATTGTCTTTGGCATTGCTGTAGGTCTTGCTATATATTTTAGAGGAACGAGCTTTCAGAAAATCAAGATAGTAAAAGACATACAGAATATAGAGGAGCAGTTTGAGTCTGCGCTTTTCGCGCTCGGAAACAGGCTTGCAGGAGGTATGCCGCTTGAGCTGTCGCTCTCAAAGGCGCAGGAGGACACTGCAGACCTTGAGA
>JAIVYO010000015.1:0-11734 GCA_048635405.1 Campylobacterales bacterium
CATTTCCATTCTTGAGCATATCATAATCTTCATCATGCTTCTTCGCAAGAATACAGTCTAGCTTCTCATCAACAACAATCTTTTTGCCTTTTAAAGACCGGCTCAATGCCTTCAATCTTATATCGCCGTTAACTTTCTGCTCAAGCGTCTCCTTCCAGAACACATTGGCAAAAAAAGCGCTGGCTATAGCATCTCTCAACAGGCCTTCAGCCACGCCGACACGAAGATCACCGATCACTGTACGCGCAATGTACCTTGCCTCCAAAGTATCGGAGACAAAACTCAAAAGCTCAGAGACAAGATCAAGCTTCCTGTCCTGCGACTTCATCCCTTCCATACCGGAGATCTTTCGCATATTGTCAAACACTTTCTGCACTGTAAGCATCTTAGTAAAAATCCTTGACTGGCTCTTCTTTGAAGAATATATCTCAGTCACAAGGCCAAGATCGCCAAGTTTTCTCCATTCATCCTCAACATCTTTAGATTTGACGCCATAAGCCTTAGATATCGCCTTGGCCATAAGGCCTGAGGACATGCCAAGCTCCTGCGATAACCAGCCGGGATATACCCTGCCAGTTATGAGAAGGATGACCATCTCAAGCTCATCATCACTTTTTACAGATTCAAGAAATCGTGCAATGATATCTATCTTCTCAAGCTTGAGTGTAGTTGACTCCAGCTCATTGTAGACATCAGCCAATCGCTTATACTCCATGCATAGAAATTATGCTCACAAGAATAAAAAGTTAAGGTCAATAAAAAAGAATAAAAAATATGTATGTCTGCCACATACTCCTTATACCATATCATATATCTTTTAATCTCTACATGCCAACTTCAAACAGCTTTGACACAATCTCAACATTCTTCGCCTTGATAAGCGCATACGAATGTGATTCCGTGCCGGCAAAGCCCAAAGGAATCTTATTCCTTATCTTTACAATTGCACATGCATCAAGACCGATGTCTCCATACATAAACTCCACCCCCGGAATTAGGAATAGACTTCCCTGTCAATAATCAGGATAAGAAAAAACAGATAGCTATTGCTGATACCCTGATAAAACCTGTTATTTCCACCCCGGAAAAAGACAGTTAAATCTATTTCCAAAAAAAACTTATGAAGAAAGATATATATACCTATATATTTCAGCTTTATTATGATTTTCGGTTATAGAAAAAATAAAGGTGCGCCCAAAATAGGAAAAGCAGGACGCACCGTGGGGGGGAGATATATACTAAAAAATTAAATACAATCTCAATAGACGCACTTTATGCCAAGTTCCTGCTGAATCTGCTTGACTGGCTGCTCCTGCGAATCCTTTCTTGTATCTCTCGAGCCAAGAATATACTCTGATTCAACGCCTGTGATTATTGTTATCACACGAAGCTTTCCATGCATATTCTCATCAATCCTTGCACCCCATATTGTAGGTGCATCAGGATCCAGATGCTTTGAGACAAACTCGCCGACATCACCTATCTCACTGAGCTTCATGTCAGGGCCGCCGCATATATGTATAAGCGCTCCTGTAGCACCCTGGTAATCTACATCCAGCAAAGGATTTGACATAGCCTCTTCAACTGCCTCTCTTGCCCTTGCCGCAGAACTGCTTTCGCCCACACCGATGACTGCTACACCGCCGTTGTTCATCACAGACTTAACATCCGCATAGTCAAGATTAACTATAGAAGGTGTTGAGATTGTCTCTGTTATTCCTTTTATCATTGTGACTATTATCTCATCAGCGACAGCGAATGCCTGCTGTAGCGGCATCTCTCCTGCAACCTCAAGAAGCTTGTCATTCTCAATCACGATAACAGTATCACATACCTTTCTCAATTCTAAAAGACCCTGCTCTGCCTTTGGTATCCTTCCGCCTTCTATCTTAAAAGGCATTGTGACGACACCGATAACTATTGAACCGCATTTCTTTGCAGTCTTTGCAATGATAGGAGCGCATCCGGTTCCGGTACCACCGCCCATTCCCCCGACGATGAAGACAAGATCACTGAATGAAACAACAGATTTAAGATCATTTACAGATTCCTCTGCCGCCTGCTTTCCGACATTAGGATATCCTCCTGCACCAAGACCCTTGGTGACATCTCTTCCTATAAGTATCTTCTTATCAGCTTTGACTGACAAAAGATGCTGCTTATCAGTATTTACAGAAACAGTATCTGCGCCTTCAATGCCCATATCATGCAGCCTGCTTATCGCATTGTTTCCCATGCCGCCGGCACCTATGACCGTAATCTTTGCATCTTTAACATCAACAAAATCCAGTTCATCATTCTGAACAGCAGGTGCATCCTGCGCTATGCCAGCCATGCCGGCGCCCGTTCGTACATCATCTATTATTTGCTTCATATTAGATTCCCCCAACAAAAATATATATACTTCAATAAACACATCAGATTATATATATCATACAATCAAAATGTATATTTATTCTGGTATATAACTTATTCTATTGAGATTTTGCCCAAATTATCTCAGCACAATATACTAAACAGTAGCTCATGAAGAAATTGCCCATTTTTATTTGAATGCCCAATTCAAATATAATACTTTCAATCGAAGACAAACGCCCAATTTGTCATACGATTCCTAACTTCTATTTTTTTATATATACTATATATAGTTTGCTATAGTTAAGAATATATATTAAATTTTATATATAAAAAACATGATAAAAAATACTTCTATTGATAACGATTTATAAAAAAAAGATAAAATCTGACCTCTATTTCTTATGGAAATAATGCAAATATAACAACACAACCTTAATTTCTTATGGAAATAAACAATGCAAAACATATAAAAGTTACAGGCGCATATTCTTGTTAAGTGAAAGAGATGGCAGAAAGGATAGACAAAGTTTCAGGCATAGCGCGATTGGAACTTACAGCAAAGGAAAAGAAAAAGTTTGAGAAAGATCTTGATGACATATTAAACAGCTTCAGAAAGCTTTCAAAGATTGACACAGCAAAGACAGTCCCGACTTTTCAGCCGGTTGAAGTAAAGAATATAACAAGAAAAGACATCGTTGAGGAAAGCCTCAGCCAAAAAGAAGCTCTTGCAAACGCCAAAGACAAAAAAGACGGCTGCTTCAGAGGACCAAGAGCAATATGATATTATAGGTAATGATCTTATGGACTATTCAGAACTCTCCGTATCGGACTTCATAAAAGAATCAAAGAAAGGCAATATTGACATTGATGATTTCCACCCAGTATTCTTCAAGAAAGCAGAAGAGATACAAAAAAGATACAATCACTTTATCACAATATCAAAAAAGGAAGCCAAAGACAGCATCAGGAAACTCGACAGGAAATCAAAGCTGGCAGGCCTTCCCATATCAGTAAAAGACAATATCTGCACAAGAGGCATCCAGTCAACAGCAGGCTCGAAAATACTTGAAAACTACATCCCCCCTTTTGATGCAACCTCTATTTCCTATGCAAAAGAAAGAGGAGGAATAATAGTAGGTAAGACTGTACAGGACGAGTTCGGCTTCGGCACATTCTCAACAAACTCAGCGTTCGGAATCCCAAAAAACCCGATTGACCCAAAAAGAAGCTGCGGAGGGTCGTCAGGCGGTGCCGGAGGCTTCACAAAAGCCATAGATATGCCCCACATTGCATTGGGAGAATCCACAGGAGGTTCCATTTCCTGCCCGGCATCATTCTGCGGTGTCGTAGGCCTTACACCGACTTACGGCAGAGTATCACGATATGGTCTCATAGACTACGCCAACTCGCTTGACAAGATAGGGCCTATATCAAAGACTGTGAAAGACTCAGCACTTATGCTCTCAATAATATCAGGAAACGACCCTTTCGACCAGACAAGCATACCAAAAAAGACGGAAGATTTCACAAAATACTGTGGCAGAGACATAAAAGGCATGAAAATAGGCATCCCAAAAGAATATTTCAAGAATATTGACAAAGATGTGGAAAAGACTGTCAGGTCAGCAATCTCAAAGCTTGAAGAGCTGGGAGCAAAGACTGTTGACATATCTCTGCCTACAACAGATTATGCAATACCTTCATATTATATAATAGCGACTGTCGAGGCATCTACAAACCTGGCAAAATACTGCGGCATGAGATACGGCGCCCAGGACGAGATAAAAGGATACTTCAATGAATACTTCTCAAAAATCAGAGGGAAATACCTTGGAGAAGAAGCGAAAAGAAGGATACTTCTCGGAACATACGCAAGGATGGCAGGATACAGGGATCAATATTACCTCAAAGCACTCAAGGTCAGGACGCTGATAATAGAGGACTTCAAAAAAGCATTCAAAAAAGTTGATGTCCTTGCGGCACCCACAATGCCGATAATAGCGCCGAAATTCACAGATATTGAAAAGCTCACACCTGTGGAAAATTACGCGATGGACAACCTTACTGTCGGCCCCAACCTTGCAGGCATACCTATGATTTCTGTCCCCTGTGGAACTTCACAAAATATGCCGGTAGGCCTTCATCTTCTGGGCGACCATCTCCAGGAAGGAAAAATCATCCAGACAGCCGACGCTTTTGAGAGGATGTGAGAGATATAGAGACTTTCTTTGATTCTGATAGGCCTATAGAGAATTACATAAGTATCAACAAGCCTCTGCCTAAAAATTATCTCGATATCATAGACTCAAGAATATCATATCTTAAAGAGAACAGCCCTGAAGATCTGAGCAGCGAACTCGCATATCTCGCAGCGACCGGATCAGGAGGGTGGTGGTTGTGGCATGACAAAAGAGAATACGAAAACAAAGACAAAAAAACAAAAGAAGCATATTCAAAACAAATAAAAGAATTCGCCACGATTGAAGCATACATAACAACAAATGCCACAAGAGAAGGAGCTAAAAAAGCCGGAGAATATCTTCTGCAGGCAGCGACATTCCATGACAGTATAGATGAGGATTTTAAAAATATTGATGATAAAGCCGGACAGGAATATATATGGAACCGGGAAGTTGTACTAAGACTGATGAATTACTTCACATCATGTAGAACTGACAAGGATATAAGTATTGAAAGATCAGGATGGTGGCTTGAACATCAGAAAGGCAATCATAAGAAAGCGGCAGAATATTACCTGAAAGAGATAAGCATGATCACAAATATTGATTACAAAGCACTTCTCAAACATAAAAAAAATATTATAGATGCAAAAAACGAACATGACACAAAAAACCAGAGATGGCAGGACAAAGCAAGAGAATCAATGCAAAAAGTATGGATGACAGTTTTCAGCCTCCGAAACGATTACATCCTGCCATGCGACAGGAATTGACAATCCACTTCCATAGTTCCTGCCGTATAAACAATATATACTGGACACGCACAATTATTATCTGGTTGATATGGTATCTGGCAGCGATAGTTCTTCAGGCATATTCTCAGGGTTCTTCGGGAAGAAAGACAGCAAGCCTAAACAGGCAGAACAAAAAAAGGAGAAAGTGAAAAAGCAGGACAAGAATAAAGCAAAAGTACCTAAAGGAAAAGAGAAGAAAAAAGATACTGAAAAAAAGGCAGTCAAAAAGCCGAAAGAAAAAAAAGAGAATAAAATCGAAAAGAAACCAGATAATAAGGATAAGAAAAAGACAGAAGAGCAGAAGCCTCAGGAAAAAATAGCTGAAGAACCAAAAGAAGAAGAGAAAAAAGAGACCCTATCCATACCAGATAACAGCAAAAGTCCTGCAGAGCGTATGCCAGCATTCAGGACAGGAAAAGAAGATACTGTACAACAGGAGCCAAAGACCAAGAAAGATAAGAGCATCAAAAAGACAGGAAAAGAGAATGTTGTAAAACAGGAGCCAAAGGCTGAGAAAGATAAAAGCATCAAAAAGGCAGGAAAAGAAAAAACATCTGAAAAGAAAGATGACAGCAAAGACAAAAAAGAGCAGGAAAAAGCGATAAAGAAGACAAAGGAAGGAAATGTGCTCCTTGAATACGAGATAAACTCAGACAATGTCACAGCAAAGGTGACAGTTCTTGAAAAGCCTGATGAATACATCCCTATATATTCTGTCAAGCAGCCAGTGCTTCACAAGGCCACTCACGCTATTCTGGATCATGTGAGAGAACAGGTCATATCAATGGTCCAGCTGTCCACTTCCGAATTCATAGATCCTAAAGCCTACAATGACGTGAAGAAAAGGTTTATGGAAAAGGCGATGGATATCCTAAACGAACTTCTCCCGGAATCGAATGAGAAAGACAAGAAAATCCTTGTCGGAATTCTCATACATGAGATGATAGGCCTGGGAGATATAGAGATATTGCTCAACGACAACTATCTTGAAGAAATTGTTATCAACAACTGCGAAGAGCCTGTCTGGGTATACCACAAGAAATTTGGCTGGCTGAAAACAACAATCACATACAAGAGCGAAGAGGCCATATACAACAACATGGCAGCCATAGGCAGGAAAGTAGGCAGGCAGATAACAAACATTCACCCGCTGATGGACGCGCACCTTTCAACCGGAGACAGAGTGAACGCAACGCTGTTTCCCATATCCACAAAAGGCAACACAATAACAATAAGAAGATTCTCACGGTCGCCCTGGACAATAATAAACATGATAGATCCGAAAGTCAAGACAATGTCAACAGAGATTGCAGCAATCCTGTGGCTTGCCATACAGTATGAGCTTAACATACTTGTCGTCGGAGGGACAGCATCAGGAAAGACATCAATCCTCAATGCCCTCATACCTTTTATGCCGCCGAACCAGAGAATCCTTTCCATAGAAGACACAAGAGAGATCCAGCTGCCAAAATACCTTCACTGGATACCTTTCTCTGCAAGAGAACCGAACCCGGAAGGCCAGGGTGGAGTCAGCATGCTTGACCTTCTCGCCAACTCACTCCGTATGCGTCCTGACAGGATAATTGTAGGAGAGATAAGAAGGGCAAAAGAGGCAGAAGTCATGTTTGAGGCTATAAGGACAGGGCATTCAGCATATGCGACATTCCATTCAGACACGGCCGAGCAGGCATACAAGAGGCTCACCAACCCGCCGATAGCACTGCCTGAACCGCTCATAAGCGCACTCCACCTTATGCTAGTCCAATACAGGCACAGGAGAAAAGGCATAAGAAGAAGCCTGGAGCTTGCAGAGCTGATACCTCTTGAAAACCTGTCCAACAAAGTGAACGTAATATACAAATGGAATGCAAGAGATGACACATTTGAGAAGATAGGAAGATACATAAGGGTCTTGAACGAGATACACCTTTTCACAGGCATGAACGAGATAGAGGTAGAAGAAAACCTGAAAGACAAGCAGACAATTCTTCAATGGATGCTGGACAAGAAGATTAAGACAGTGAATGCTGTAGGTAAAGTGTTTGCAGAATATTACAAAGATGAGAAGAAGATAATAGATATAGCGAAAAGCAACAAAGGCCCTGATGACCTCCTGGGTCCAGAGCTTATGAAAGAGATAGAGCAGGAAAATTAAGAATAAAAGTGCCCGGGTCTTGCCAGATGGACAAAAAGAAGATAAAGAACATTGAGCCTCCAAAGAGATTCTTAGGTTTTGCCGAAAAGCTTGCGCCTTTCTTCCCCGATATAAAGACCTGTCTGTCACAGTCAGGGAACGATATGGAACCAAAAGACCATATAGCCCTGTCTCTATACAAATCAGCGAACATGTCAACCATGATGGGCGCTATGTTCATACTGCTTGCTATCTTCCTGAAAAACAGCCAGTTCATACTGCTGGGTGCGATAATAGTTCCTGTGATGTTCGCATTCGGCTTCTACTCCAACCTTTACGCACCTAAAGCGCAGGCGCTCAAAGACGCAAGAAAGGTGGAGTCAGAACTGCCTTACGCGCTTCGGCACCTGCTCATAGAGATCAAGTCAGGTATACCTATATATCAGGGGCTTGTCACAATATCAGAAGGCTACGGCAAAGTCTCTGAAGACATAAGAGACATGCTCAAAGAGATAAACGGCGGCAAGTCTGAAATACAGGCGCTTGAGGAGAACATCATAAAGAACCCGTCTTTCACATACAGGAAATCATTCTGGCAGATACTCAATTCATTGAAGACAGGCACAGCGCTTGAGAAAACTCTCCAGTCAACTGTTAACAACATAATAAAAGAGCAGATACTCTCCATAAAAAGATATGGCCAGGAACTGAACCCGTACACGCTGATGTACATGATGATAGGGGTAATAGTCCCTTCGCTTGGCATAACATTTATCATGCTCATATCAAGCTTTACAGGCATGATAATAGGAAAGTCAACCTTCTACGCACTGCTTGTAGGACTTGCCCTTTTCCAGATAATGTTCCTGAATATTGTAAAGACCAAAAGGCCTTTGGTGAAACTGTGATGAAAAAGACAAGACACGAAAAGAAAAAGGAGAACAAAGATAGCGCAAGCACCAGGCCGAAAAGAAATTACGGAAAAATCATATACGGGAACCTGCCGGAAAAGTACAGGACAAAGCTTGAGAAAGAAGCCATATACGCAGGGCTTGAAGGTGATGTATACAGGTATTTCACAGATATCATGAAGTCATCAGGCATCATTATGCTGATAATCCTTACGATAACATGTTTCTCCATTAGATTAAGTGTACCTATAATATTGATACTGTTCCTGCTTGTGATAGCTGCCGCCTTTGTAATGCCTTACATAGTATTCACAGTATCTGCCGAGAAGAGGACAAAAAACATAGAGAAAGTCCTTCCCGACCTTCTGACGCTTGCAGCATCAAACATAAAGTCCGGGCTGACAATAGACAAGGCATTGCTTTTTGCAGCAAGGGATGAGTTCGGCACCCTGTCAATAGAGATCAAAAAGACTGCGTTTAAGATATATGGAGGCATAAACATAGACGAAGCTTTCAGAAATATGACAGGGAGAATCAATTCAGGCCATCTCAAAAGGACAGTGAACCTGCTTCTTGAAGGCATAAGGTCAGGAGGAAACACAGCAACACTTCTTGAAGAGAGCGCAACAGACATAGAGACAAGCAAAGTGCTCCAGAAAGAGATAAATGCAAGCGTGCAGATGTACATCATATTCATAATACTCGCAGGCGTGATAGCGGCTCCTGTAATGTTTGCAATATCAAACTATCTTATAGAGAGCACTACAGGTATGTGGAGTGATGTCGATATGGACAGCGATGCAGACATAGGTGCGGGAATAATGAAGATAACGCCGTCAAGCTCTTCAATTGACTCTAAATTTTTCACATTCTTCGCCGCGGCAGCCATTACCATAACAACAGTATTCGGTGGCATGCTGATATCTCTCATCAAATTCGGGAACATCAAGCACGCAGTAAAATACAGCCCGATATTCACAGTGTTTGCGCTCAGCCTTTTCTTCATCGCAAAAGCGGTTGTGACAGCTGCGATGGGTACATTGTAATAAATATAAAAGAAAACCATAACAAAAAAACCTTCAACAATTATAAGCTACAAGACACCAAATAATACTATGAAAACCCGCTTCTTCGAGATTGACGCCGCAAGAGGCATAGCCATAATATTCATGATCCTTTACCATATCTTCTATGACCTTTATTACTTCACAGGTCTTGACATAAACCTCTGGTCAGGTCCTCTCTGGTTCATAGGCCGTGCATCAGCTGCAACATTCATATTCCTTGTCGGCGTCTCGCTGACGATAAGCTTCTCAAGAGCAAAGACAAGGCTCACAGAAAAAGAGATGTTCAGAAAATACCTTTATCGCGGAACCAGGATATTCTCCTGGGGCCTTCTCATCACAGCCATGACATACTTTTTCCTTGATAAAGGGACAATATACTTCGGCATACTCCATTTCATAGGCCTCTCTATAATACTCGCATACCCTTTCCTCAAATTCAGGCAACTGAATGTTCTTCTTGGCGCAGCAATCATCACCATCGGCCTATACCTTAAAGAACTGGCATTCAATACAGCTTTCCTTATTCCTCTCGGCCTAAAGCCTGAAATCTTCTACACCCTTGACTATTTCCCGCTTTTCCCATGGTTTGGAGCTATCCTTCTGGGAATATATATAGGAAACACTTTTTATCCAAAAGGAAAAAGAGATTTTCGAGTCCCTGACCTGAAAAGACAGCTAAGACCACTGGTATATCTCGGAAAGAAATCGCTGATGATATATCTGATACATCAGCCGGTCTTAATAGGAATTATCTATTTATTGATGTATTTTTCCACTTAAAGAACACAACATTACAAACACAAAAACCGAAAGATATATAAACTACATTAAATAACTTAAAAGTACCAATCAAATTTATGGAGGGAAAAATATGAAAATGTTTAATAAAAGGAAAGGACAGTCCGCAACAGAATACCTCATGACATACGGTTGGGCTATCCTTGCGATAGTCGTTGTTGCAGGCGTCTTATGGAACATGGGCCTTTTCGGAGGCGGAAGCTGTGGTAACTCAGTAACCGGTTTTGCAGGGACACAGGTTAGTGTGAAGGACTTTTCCTGGACATCAGGCAATACATTAACACTTAGTCTAAGAAACGCTGCTGGTGAAAATATAATAATCAGCAATGTCTCAGTTGGTGGTGTCGGAAACACAAGTGCATTATCTCCTAACATCATACCAACAGCAGGCGCAATTACAAGCATGACACTGGCAAATAGTGGAACTGCAGGAAGCTGTTATTCACAAGAGCTTGCAATAACTTACACAGCTGGCGGCATGACACACACAGCCCGTGGAACATTGAACGGCGCATACGAGTAGATTAAATATCTGCTCTTTTTTCTTTATTTTTACATTTCATTTTTCTGTTTCTATAAAAACATTAATATACAGGATAACACTAAATTAAATTAGGTGTGATTATGGAGCTTCTAAAGACAGGCATACAGAACCTGGACAGGATACTTGGCGGAGGTGTGCCCAAAGGCAGCCTTATGCTTCTCGTAGGCCCGACAGGATCAGGAAAAACTGTACTCTCAAGCCAGTTCGTTGCCAGCTGCATATCGAAATACAACCTGAAATGCCTGTACCTGTCTTTTGAAGAGCATACAGACACGCTGGAGAAAAACTTCGATAACTTCACATGGAAGCTTGACAATCAACATAAAAAAAATATCAAGATGATAAAGTACAACCCATACGAATTCTCAGCAGTGAGTGATATCCTTTCAAGAGAGATAAAAAAAGACAAGACAGATATAGTGATAATAGACTCCCTGACAGGCCTTGAGCTCTATGTGACAGAACCCAAAGACCTGAAGAACAACCTTATAGACATACAGCACATACTGAAAGAGAACGGCTGCACAGCAATAATAACAAGCCAGATACCTTCAGACAGCTACTCCATGAACAGGCTGGGTTTTGAGGAAGCCCTTTCAGACGGTGTCATAATGATGTATTACAAGAACATAAAGGTCAAGCATATGAGAGGCATCAGCGTATGGAAAATGCGCAACATGAAGCATGATAGTGATATATACCCGTACACGATTGAAAAGGAAGGTATAAAGATACACCAGAAAAGCATAAGATAAGGGATGTGAAATAAGATGATATTTGTAAAAGATGTGATGAGCAAAGATGTGATTACTGCCGAATCTAAAGATACTGTAAAAAAAGCAGCAGAGAAAATGGCAAAAAAGAACATTGGCTGCCTTGTCATAACAAAAGGCAAAAAACCGTACGGCATGCTGACTGAAAGAGATTTTCTCAGGAAGGTGATTGCGG
>JAIVYO010000016.1:0-11304 GCA_048635405.1 Campylobacterales bacterium
CATCACTGCCGCGGATCCAGTGGGTAAAGATTGGCCGCGAGCCGGGAGTATCTCTTATTCTTGCGACGCAGATGCCGAACAAGCTTCATCAGGAAGCTATAAGCCAGTGCGACCTTGTGATATCCCATAGGCTGACAAGCTCAAAAGATATAGACTCTCTAAGCCAGATAATGCAGTCCTACCTCAAATACGGCATATCTGACTATTTCGACAACCTGCCGAGAGTGAAAGGCGCAGCAATAATCCTTGACGACAACTCGGAAAGATTGTATCCGATAAGGATGCGTCCGAGGATGAGCTGGCATGCCGGCGGAAGCCCTATTGCTATAAAGGAATAGAAAGGTTTAGCTTTTGTTCTGAATATGATAGGGCGTTGACTTGAAAGATTAATGCTCTTAGATAGTCAACTTTTTTAAAGGTTGTAGCATAGCGGATTTTAGGCAATTTATTTACTTATTCTGGATTTGATTTTTTCAAGTACGATATATTTATTATTGTCTTTGACCGTTCTTTGATATATTATGTTTAGGTTATCAATTATTAAATCACATGTATCAGCTATTCCAGTTAAAGTCTCTATGTAACCTTCAACTTCTGTAGATTTGTGTGATTCAAACAAACCATCAACATCATCCTTGGTTTGGATTCCTTTAAGCATGTCTGTTATTACCAATCTGTACAATACTGCAATCTCTAGATGCATTTTTAGTCCATTCTCTAAGTAGTCTTCTCTACATGCTCTATCTTCATTAGCATAATCTGATGTGTCTTTAAGGATCTCTTTTAATTCTTCGTATTTTGTTTCAAGATTGAACATAATTATTACGTGGTCTCTTTCTGAAATATAGATATCATCTATACTTTCTGTTTTCATCTCTTTTGCAATATTTTGATAATAATTTTTGATTTTGTCTCTTTCTTCATCCTTTATTTTTTTTTCAAGCTCTTCAATCTCTTTTTTTCTTTTTTTCTTATTTAATGTGTATTTATTTATTTTAAATTCTTCTTGATTCTCTGCTTTGTATGTGTGTAATGCCATATTAGCAGAAACTTCACTATACTTCTCTATTTTTTCTTTTAAACATGCTTTTTCTTCCTCTATTTTACCTCTTAGAACATCACGTGATTCTTCAATTTCAATTCCTTGTAAACTTAAGTATTCTTCCACTTTACTTAAATTTTCTTTATCAATCTGAAACACTACTGGCATTTCCACCAGTATCTTATCATTTTCAGGCCTGGTCTTGATATTATTTCCCTCGATACATATCCCGTTCTGCATTAGTACGTTTTCTATATCCTTATCTATTGTTAAGTATTCTGTCTTTTCTCCAATCACGACCATCTTAATTTCTTCCATGTTTAATCACCTTTAAAGTACATTCAGTGTCATTCTCATATAATAATAACAAATATTTATAAATCTATCATTTATCCACAAATACAGAATCACTAACAGATTCCTCAATCATATATTTCTCAATCGCGGCCATTTCTGCCGCATATTGAGGAGCGCTGACCAGGCAGCTATCCCAGTATATCTCGGCCTTTGCATTATCAGCAATGCTTTCAAAATCACCGCAAAGATAGATTTGTCCGCTTTCAGAATTTGTTCCGACCATTCTTCCAGCATCTCCTCCGACAGTTATCTTACTGTCTCTCATCCCACGGCCGACATTATCTCCTACATTTCCTCCGACAGTTATCTCACTGTCTCTCATCAAAGACCCAAGAAGCTTTCCAGCATTTCCTCCAATAGTTAGTTTACTGTTTTTCATCGAACGGCCGACATAATCTCCAGCATTTCCTTTAATAATTTGTTCTTTATTCTTCATCCAACGGCCGAAATAATCCTTAACATCTCCTTCAATAATCGTTTCCTTCATCTTCATCATCCCGATAATCTTCACTAATTAATAAAGAGAACCTTCATTGTTTATACCTTATAATAGTAACAAACATTTATAAATCTATCATCTCTGCACAGACACAGAAAACCAAGAATAAATCACTTCTTCTTCGCAAAAGCATTGAGGTTCATGTTCATGCTGCCTTTGACTCTCAGCTTATCAAGAGTTATCGCAAGTATCTCCTCATGCACTTCTTCAACAGATCTTGTCCCGTCAATCACATGCACATTCTCAAAGTCTTTTGCAAGGATATCATAATTCTTCCAGACGCGCTCAAGCTTCTTCTCCTCCTCGAAAAGCTCAAAATCAAACCTTGAGTCAGATATCCTTTTCACACACTCGCGCGCAGGTACCTTGATGAAAAAAGACAGGTCAGGCACCTTGAATTTCTCATTCAGCCCCTTCAGCCAATTCATATCTATATCTATGCCGCCGAAAGCCATTGTGGAGAAAAAATACCTGTCAGATATCACGACACAGCCTTTCTCTACGCCGGGAAGTATCTCTCTCTCAAGATGATGCGCCCTGTCAGCCGCAAAGAGAAGCTGCAGGCATTCAGGCCCGGTCTTCCAGTCCTTTGTCAGCTGCCCCCTTATAAGTCCGCCGATTAAATTATTCGTCGGCTCTTTCGTGACATGTGCAGTATATCCTGCATTTTTCAAAGCTTTCCGGAGAAGAGAGGTCTGCGTGGACGATCCGCTGCCGTCAAGCCCTTCAAAGACTATGAACATGCCTTTTGCCATCTTATCAAGGAGAATTATGTGCTGATGTTTATTAGCTTTTTGAAGATTGAATGTATATATCAAAAACTATAGTTATAAAAGAAAAAAGAGACTTTTACATCTTAAAGTTCGTTTTCATCTTACCATTAGAATCTATTCTTATATTTAATTTACTATGTATATAATGAGAACCATCATTATTTACAGTTCTTTCAATAATCAAGTATTTTTTATTATTAAGCGTATTGTTAGCAAGATATAAATAAAAATCAGAATCAGGTAAATGCCCATTTGAAGATGAATCACCCCCACTTTTTCCTATAATTATAGGATTTTTTTGGGGTTTAAAAAACTTAAAAGAATTAGTATTTTCAGGATACAATTGATAAGCCAATTTTAACAGATTACTGCTATGCCTAAAAGTCATAGGATTAAAAAATACATCATATACCATATCTGCAAGACGTTGTCTATCATTAACTATTTGTTGATACTCATTTTCTGGCATGTTTATTTAAAGAAATAATGAACTTTATAAATTTTTTCAGATAAAGATGATATTTTACAAAATATTTATACCTTTTTATTCCTTCTTCAACAAAAATCATTCATGCCGGAATACCTCAACCACCCTCTGTTAAAAAAAGACACAATTGAAAGAAGAAGATACCAGGAGAACATAATAGCGACATGCGCAAAGAAAAACTCGCTGGTAGTCCTGCCCACAGGCATAGGCAAGACAATCATAGCGCTCGGCATCGTAGCGCACAGGATAAACAAAGACAAGAACAGAAAAGCTCTCATAATGGCACCCACAAAGCCCCTTGTAGAACAGCACCTCAAAAGCTTCTCAGATCTCATGGATCCTGAACAGGTAGACACGAAAAAGTTCGAGATTCTGACAGGAAAGGTCGTCCCGGCAAAAAGAGGAGACATATACAAAAGCTCAAAAGTCATATTCGCGACCCCGCAAGTGATTGAAAATGACATCATAAAAGGCACAATCAACTTATCACAATTCTCAATAATAGTCTTTGACGAGGCGCACAGGACAACAGGAGACTACGCATACACCTTTATTGCAAAAAGATACGCAGAACAGGCAGAAAACCCCCTTATTCTCGGCCTTACCGCAAGTCCGGGAAGCACGAAAGAAAAAATCGGAGCAATATGCGGAAACCTCTACTGCGAAAATGTCGAGATCAGGAACGAAGACGACTGGGATGTAAAACCGTATATCAAAAAGACCAGGATAGAATGGGTCAAGATAGAGTTCCCGGACGAGTTCAAAAAGATAAGCAAGTACCTTGAAAATGCAAAAACAAAAAGGCTAAAGTTCCTCATGTCATTGAACATCATAAAAGACGCGCAGCTTTCAAAAAGAGAACTTCTTGAGCTGTCGGGAAAACTGAGAGCTATCGTCGCAAAAGACAGGAACCCCATATATTTCAAAGCAATCTCAGACACTGCCGCCTGCATAAAGCTTAACCATGCAATTGAGCTAATCCAGACGCAGGGCGTGCTCCAGCTTGAGGCATATATTGAAAAGCTCAAGAAAGATAGCACAAAAGCATCAAAGACCTTGCTGTCAGATGACGATGTGAAGCAGGCATCTATCCTGACATCATACCTTGCCTCAAAAGACAGGAAGCACCCAAAACTCCTGAAAGCTGTAGATATTGTGAAAGGTAAGGTGAATGATGGAAAAAAAGCTATCATATTCGCCCATTACATAAGCACAGTCGACCTGATTATACAAGAGCTAGGAGGAAAAACAGGCCTGAGACCGGTGAAATTCATTGGCCAGAAAAAAGGCAACACCCAAAAAAAGCAGAAAGAGACGCTTGACATGTTCAGGAAAGGCAAATATAACATCCTTGTGGCAACCTCAGTCGCTGAAGAAGGCCTTGACATCCCAAAAGTTGACACAGTAATATTCTACGAGCCGATACCATCAGAGATAAGGACAATACAGAGACGGGGACGGACAGGAAGAGAGAAAGAGGGCGAAGTATACATACTTGTAACAAAAGGGACAATTGACGAGGCATATTACTGGAGCACGAGAAACAAGGAAAGGAAAATGAAGACAGTGATTGACAGTCTGAGAAAAAACTTCAGCAACGGGGACACAGAAATAAAGATGAATAAGAAAAAAAGAGGCCAGAGCTCTCTTGACAGCTTCAACAAGAAGAAAAAAGAGATAAAGATATTTATTGACCACAGGGAACAGAAACTGATACGATTGCTGTCAGAGACCAAAGAGATTGAGGCTGTCCCGAAACAGCTTGATGTAGGCGACATCATAATCTCAGACAGGGTAGGTATTGAAAGAAAGGAAGTGAAAGATTTTCTCCAGTCAATAATCGACAAGCGCCTGTTCAGGCAGATTGCAGCACTGAAAGACACATTTGAACAGCCGCTGATAATACTTGAAGGAAAGAACCTTTACGGCATAAGAAATATACACCCTAATGCAATAAGAGGTGCGCTGGCCTCAATTGCCTGCGATTTCGGCATCCCTGTAATTCCTGCAAGAGACCTTGAAGAGACGAAAGACATGGTAATAGCCCTTGCAAAACGCGAGCATTGTGACAAGAAAGAAATCTCGTTGAGAGGAACAAAACGCTCAAAGACTAAAAAAGAGGTTCAGGAATACATAATATCAGGATTTCCTGACATAAACATAAAGCTGAGCAGGCGTATCCTTGAAAAGTTCGGGACGATAAAAAAGTTCGTGAACGCAAAAGAGGAAAGGCTGGAAAAGATAGAAGGCATCGGAAAAGAGAAGGCGAGAAAGATAAAAAAGATTGCTGATGCTGATTACAGGAAAAACACACCATAACCGAAAACTTTAAAAACCAACAAAACAAATAAAAAACTGTGATAGCATGAAATGGAAATGCAGAAAATGCGGCAAAGAGATTGAGATAGACCATGACAAGAGCCACAAGATAGAAAAACACGGAAAAGGCGCCAGATGCTCAACATGTGACACATTCTTTGAGCCGCCGACATGCCATGAGCAGCCGATGTATGTAGCATCCTGATAACAGTGATATTGGCGTGATGTTCAGGTGAAGCGCAGGAAAAAAATGAAGAGCCGCACCAAAAGAGATAATACTCCCTCAGCAAGATGGAACAGGTTTGAAAAGAAGACAACAAAGAGTTTCACCCTCTCCCAGCTCAGGATGTGGGACACCTTCATATTCCTTATAAGATTCTGCATTCTCGCGATACCCCTGCACCTGATCATCTGGACAGGATACGATTTCAGCCACATAATCTCTGTGACAAGCCACTTCACATCAAATGCCCTGACACTTCTCGGAACTGATTTTTTCAGGATAGACAACACATTTTTCATAACCACACCCACAGGCATGCTTGCCGCAGACATAATAAAAGACTGCAGCGGATGGAAATCATTCCTTGCGCTTTTCTCTCTCATCATAGCCACACGTCACGCAGGAATAAAAGCCAGAACCCTAGGAATCGTTGCAGGAATACTGATAATTTTCATAGGAAACGTCATCAGGCTGGCAACAACATTCCATCTCACTTACTTATACGGCCTCGGCATCTTCGATATCACCCACAATATGCTGTGGCAGGGCGGACTCATAGTCCTTGTGCTGGTCTCATGGTTCATATGGCTTGACAGAATAGCTTTCAGCAAAAGATATATATAACAGGTAATCACAATTAGATAAAGGCGCAAGCAACAGATAGTATCGCAAGACTTGGTGGTTTTGATAATGTTTGACAAATCTGATTCTAAAGGAAATGATGAAAAGATAGACAATCTCATCGATGAATTTAAGGAATTCAGGAACAAGAGAAAAATTATAGAGCTTGATCTTGAGAAGAAGATGCTCAGTCTTGAAGGCGTGTTTGAAAAGATAAAGAAAAACATAGACATAATCCAGAGCCTGGAGGATGCAGACTCATTGAAAGATATCAAGAACACCCAGGAGACATTGAGAAGCATTGAGGATCTTACGCTCACAGACAGGCTGGATATTATACAGAACAAGGAAACCATACAGGAGTTCTCAAAAAAGATTGCTGTCTTCAACAAGAAGATAGACCTCATGTCAAATGCTCTTAAGATATTTGACGAGAAAATAAAAAAAGGTGGCGGAAACGAAAAAGGTACAGCAACTGATTCAGACTTTGTGACAGTTCTTGACGAGCTTTCAAAGATTAAGGAGACAATATCAGGCCTTGAGAAAAAGAAGCCTGTAGGCGAAACAGAATTCAACAGGATACATGATGACTTTGAAAAGGTAAACACGGATTTTGCTACACTCATAAGCGGTGTGAGGGAAGAGCTGGGATCCTACGACAAGAAGATAGGGATGCTGACAGACGAGATTGAAAGGACCAGAAATATAGACACAAGCATAGGAGAAAGCGAGAACAGCTACCAGGGAATGCTGAACCTGATAAAAAAGATGCAGACAATGACCAAGATTCTTACAGAAAAGAGCGACAAGAGCGAAATTAGTATCCGCGAACTGGAGAAAGACACAGGCATAAAGATAAAGACACTGGCAAAAAACATGGAAAAGCTCATAAAGATAGTTGATAAGACAGGAACTGGTACAGGACACACAGCAGGATCGGAAGAGCTGGATGGAGGAGCGATAACAAACATAGAGCTAAAAGTTGCAGAACTTGACAGTGCCGTCTCAGACATGACCACACAGATTGAAGAGGAAAAAACATACACGAACCAGAAGATATCAAACGCCATGGATGCTATAAAAGACATGCTTGATAGAGGAGGCGACAAGACTGACAGCATTGATATTGATATAGACACAGACCAGGTAAAAGAAGAGATAGACACGATAAAGGACGACTACAAAAGAAAGCTTGATTCTGAGATTAAGAACATAAGACATGCAAACGAAGAGATAAAAAAGAAAGTTGAAGATATTTCGGAACAGGTTGCATTGATAAGAAACCTTCCGGACAAAGGCAAAACTGAAAGCGGTCAGGGATACAGTGACAGAAAGATAAGCAATATGGAACAAATCTCAGCGATGCAGACCAGAATAAACAGGATACTTAAAGAGAAGATTGATGATATTGAAAAAAACATAAATGTCCTTGGAACAGCTGTAAGAGATACAAAAAATAATATTGATGCCAACAAGGAACATTTCAACAATAGCATATCTAAAAGATTAGGAAATTTAGCAATACCAGACATTGATGCCGGGTTAAAGGAAAGAGATTCTAAGATAAAAGAGATAGAGCAGAAGAGCAATGCCGACCTGAACACTGTGCAGGATAAGGTCTACAGAATCCTTTCAGGCATACAGAAAGAGATTAGCCTGCTAAGAGAAGTTACAGACACAAGAAATGGCAGGATTGAAGATGAATTCAAAGACATCAAAAAATTCAACAAAGACATCACCGCAACTGTCGGAAACATGGCAGATATGGTCAAAAAAGATAGGGAAGAAGGAAACATAAAAGTGCAGGGAGAGATAGACAGCCTGAATAAGTCCTTATCTGCCATTGAAGATAAGATTCTTGAAGACAGGACATATACAGAGAACAGGCATAAGAATATTGAAGGAAAAATATGCACAATTGAAGGCACGAACAACAAGCTTGTGAACAACATACTAAAAAGCGTAAACACAATAAAGAACCTCAAGGAAATGATAAATATCCTGGAATGCAGCACAAAAGAGAAGATTGAAAATATTGAGAAAGAGAACAGGGCAAATACAGATGAAACAAGAAATGCCATAGACAGAGACAGAGGAGACATGAGCCTGAGGATAAGGTCAATTGAGCTCGGGCACAAGAAAAGTATAGAACTACTCGAGAAGAATATAAGAGAATCTAAAAAAGACATAGAGGCAGACCTTAAGGTCCTGAATAATTCAAACCTTGAGATCAAATCAGACATCAAGGAGACAACAGAATCAATCAGGAAAAGCATTGAAAAAGAGAGCGAAAGAAATGAGAAAAAATTTGAAGGGAACAAGAACTATATTGATGAGAGCATAAAGCATGTGACAGATCAGACAAAAGCTGTTGAAGAAAGCATCAGGGAAAACAGCATAAAAGATATAGAATCTTTAAAAGAAAACAGCATAAAAGATATAGAATCTTTAAAAGATGACACAGACACTAAAATCACGCTTATAGAAGAAAAAATAATACAGCATAGAAAAGAGATGAACAAGAATCTTGAACAGGTAAACAATGTAGGCAAAGAGATTGTTGGTGTCGTGAAGAATATTGACGAAGCGCTTGAGACAAGCACTGCAAAGACATTCATAAATAAGCTTGAAGAGCTTGAGAAGACAAGAGAAGCGCTAAAGGCTGAAAGCCTTAATGATTTCCTCATACGGTTCGGAGAGATGAAAATACTCAAGGAAAAGATAACTGAAGATTTCAAAGACCTGAAAGGCACTGTTTTTTCCCTCCAGTCAAAAGTTGAGGGAGGGCTTGAGAAAAAGGTTGAAAGTGAATTGTCAGACACTATCGAAAATGTAAAAGCAATTGCAGAAACATTCACAAAAAATATTGAGGAGTCTGAAAAAAGAAATGATGAAAAAGTAAGCATCATTGAAAGCCTGCTGACAGATTCACTGTCAAAGATGGAAAAGGCAGAGGCACAGCTTAAAAAAGACATAAGCGATTTCAGGAAGATGCAGAATGATCAGACAGGTTCAACGAAGAACATGCTTGAAGAGAGTCTGGACAGAAAGCTCAGGATATTTGCAGACGAGCAGAAAAGAAAAATAAACTACATCACAAATGAAGAGATAAAAGATATTGTAGAGGAACAGGACAGGAAGCTTTCTGAGATGAAAAATGAGCTTAAGACATCTGTAGAAGCTGCAAAATATGGATTCGAAAACTCACAGAAAGAGTCTTATGATATCAATAATACAAAAGATGACACAAAATCACTTACAGACATCCAGGCAAGAATCAACAAGGTAATGAAAGAGAAGATTGACAATATTGAGAAAAATATTTCAGAGAACAGAACCTCAATGATGCCGGAAGACAGCAAAAGTATTGTAGAGATAATAGCCCTTCTCAGGAAAGAGAACAAGATGTTTTCAGATGAGCTGAAAGATTTAAAAGAGCAGCTGGCAAGCATGGAGCATACAGGAAGGGCGGAAGGCTCCCCTCTGGTTCTTGAATAAAGGTAAACAATATAAGACAGAAAAGCAATGGATTTAAAAATCAATCTATATAAATATTTGCAACTGGTGATAAGACTATGCCTTGCGGAAAGAAAAGGAAGAGCTCAAAGATAAGGACGCACAAGCTTAAGAAAAAGAACCATAAGATGAGGCATAGGAAGAAGAAGTGATATTATTGTTTCTTGTAAGGGCATGATAAGTGAAATCTTTAGCAGCTATCTAAAGAAAAAATTAAAAAGAAAAGAAAGAGTCAACGAGTTGCTTCTGTCACTTCCTTTCTAATATCTTCTGAAAACAATGTTTTATAGATACCATCAAGTTCGGCTTCCATTTGCTTTTTTTCTTCGCCTTGAAGCACAGTCATACTGATAACCTGGCTTGTTCTAAAATAAGATCTGAGTTCCTCAGGTTTTAATGTTCTTTTATGCACGCCATCTTCACTTTGAATCGGAACTCTTTTCGGTTCAGTCACATGATTATATAGCATAACCTGCCCAAATTGTGGTAATATATCTGAACTCATATAGAGACTGCCATCGTATCTAAAAATTTCTTTGTCTTTTTATCATATTTGGCTACAAGGCTCTTTTTTCCCTGAAGCGGTGTGTGGACCGCATAATGGCACATGTTGAGGAAAAAAGGCTTATCTGTGTTCTGTTTTATAAATTGTACCGCTTCATCAGCTTCCCGGTCTGTCAGGTATTCACCCTGTTTTCGGGGACGCAGGGTAGCAATACTGCTTCGCCGGGCATGTTGATAATAGGGGTCAAAGTAAGACGGCGGCTGGCCGATCTCACAGCCTCCGATATTGATGTCAAATCCCTGCTTATCGGGAAACCATTCATAGGGTCCCAGATGCCATTTTCCAATGTGGCAGGTTGCAGGAGCCTGCTTACTGCTTGTATTCATATCCTTCATAGCTGTCAAAACTCTTAAGGGGCATCCTTATTTTGCTGTTGGATGGTTGTGGTATTTGGGAACACTTGTTCCTGTAATCGGGCTGGTCCAGGTAGGATTGCAGTCTATGGCTGACCGGTACACATATATACCGCTCACAGGAATTTTTATTATTATCGCGTGGGGCATTTCTGATCTTGCAGCAGGATGGCGGTATAAAAAAGAGGGGCTTGCCGCAGCATCAGCTATTCTCCTTTCGATTCTAATAGTGGCAACATGGTTTCAGGTAGGACATTGGACTAACAGCATTACACTCTTTAAACATGCAATTAATGTTACCGAGAACAATTCAGTTGCGCATAATAATCTGGGGAGCGCTTTTGCAGACCATGGTAAGGCATCTGAAACTATTAAACATTATACTGAGGCCATACGTATAGATCCAATGTATGCGGATGCACACTATAATCTGGGGAATGCTTTTGTACGCCAGGACAAGATATCTGAAGCCATCAAACATTATACTGAAGCCCTGCATATAAATCCAGCATGTGCGGATACACACAACAATCTTGGGAATGTTCTCGC
>JAIVYO010000017.1:0-10828 GCA_048635405.1 Campylobacterales bacterium
ATAGGTATAAAAACTTTAATCACAGAAAAACCAACAAAACATTCCAGAAAACCTGCGCAAATGAGGCATCTTATAACTCGTTTCTGTGGCAATTTACCTCGGATAGAGTTGTTTGCACGAAATCAGAAAACAATTATAGAAGATAGACCTTATCTTTTATCTTTAAAAGGATGGGATTTATGGGGCAATGAATGTTAAATAAAAGAAAGGAGAAGACTAAATGAAACACCAGAAATGTGGAGGAATAATGCTAAAAATTAAAAAAGTAGCAGGTAAAGTAGTGTACCAATGTAATCGTTGTGGTAAAATTTTAACTCTGTATCATCGGATAGCTACTGGTGGCAATCAGATAAAGGAGAAATAAAAAATGAAATGGGAATATAAAAATATTACTAACATGTCTGCAAAAGAACAAAAAGATTTTGCGAAAGACCCACATAAATGGATGCAAGATCAATTAAAAGAAGCAGTACAATATGACAATGTGGTATTCAAATGTTATAAAGCATTTGTATCTTTGCACAATATGGAAGACCCATTTGAGAACACGAGATTTCTTACCTTATTGGTCTATCAAGCACTATTATCCAATGCTATAAATTTCAAACAACTTGTTGCGATAACTGAACTACAAAATCCGCCACAATTATTGATACCCAAAGGAAGTATATTGTTAAGTGATAATTAAGATAGCCACTGGTGGCAATCAGATAAAGGAGAAATGATATGGAATATGTAGATATATATTACGATAAACGAATCGCAAAAACAGAAGATGCTGTATTATTAGAAACTTCAGAAGGGGGTAAGTGGATTCCAAGGTCATTAATTTATGAAGAAAAGTTTGTTGACTACGCTTCAGGGTTACTTGTACAAATTGAACGATGGTTCGCAGAAAAAGAAGGACTTATATAATGGAAGATAAGTTTACTATAACTCTTGTGCGTTCTCGTATTAAGAGCCGACCATATTGCAAAACAGATGGTAAATATCTTGGGCCGACATGGAATAATGATATTGGATTACAGACTATACCAAATACGCCTGAAGATATGTTTGATATCTGTTCTGTTTTATTACAAAAATCTAACACATGTATGGTAATCGGTACCGCAATTCGACCAGAAATAGTAGATACTGATCGTACTCTTAAGAATTTTAAAGAAGAACCCATATCATTTTTAATATTAGATTTAGATACTTATGAGATTAGTAATGTAAAAACTTTAGATTATGGCGAAGCGGTAACAGAAGCAGATAAATTTATTAAAAAATATTTGCCGCCAGAGTTTCAAGACACGACATATATTATTCGATTTAGTTCTTCTTTTTTGTTGGGAGAAAAATCTTATTTACGTTGCCATATAATTTTTTTATTGGAAGAACCCCAATACCCACGAGAAATTGGTATGTGGATTAAGAAAGATAAAATTCCTGCTGATGCTTCTTTTTATTTTAATCTCACACAACCTGTATTTACCGCTGCTCCAATTTGGATGGATTTAGTTGACCCGCTATCTATTAAAGATCCCTATTTTCCACGTATAGGATTGATTAAAAAAGAAAAATCGCATGTGCCAAGTGGTTGGCAACCTTATTATGTTCCAGAGAAAACAATCATATCTAACGCACCAGCGGCGTATAATCTTTCTGGAAAAATTGGTTCTTTCTGCAGGATGGTGGCGCCAGAAAAAGTATTAACTTCTATGGGGTATATTCATGTTGATGATAATAGATATCTCGCTCCTACATCGAATACTGGAATACCTGGAGCGATAGTATTCGAAAATGGTTATGTTTATTCGCATCATGATGGTGACCCTGTAAATCAAATTGTTGAAAAGATATCCATAAATGTTGCCATCCATAAGGATTGTTAATAACACACCTATAAATATAAGAGGTGCAAACGGTATTGTCTGTTGAATTAATATTGTGTCAAAATCCAGTTTTTTACTTTTTTTTAAGTGCTTCAGTTTATTTATATCATCATTTGTCAGGCCAGATGCCTTATAATCCACAATTGAACATTTTTTGACATCAACAGTTTTTGAAAGCGGCACTTTTACATATTTACTGCCTTTTTTAACTATTGCTTCAATCAGCATCATACGTTCCTTTAATTCAGATATTTTTGTTTCTTTGGAGAACATGAAATATCCGAATTCAGGAATAAATTTCAAAAGGAAAGTAAGAAATATAATATATATGAAAAAATTAAGCCAGAAAAACATACTCAACAATTCTGGAAAATTGAAAAATATATGCAGAATAGAAAGAACTATTGCCAATTTAAATATATCAGCCCCTAGTTTTTGGCCATAATGACATATCAGCGCAATTATCAATATAGGAACAATAAATCCACCTGAATATCCAAAAACTGTCATTATAGAAGATACACCCCAGTATAATCCGAATATAAATATTGAGATATCTAAAATGCTCTTTGGATTTATCGTTTTTTTAATTATCTCTTTTTTCTCAGACATATCAGTAATATACATGAGTTTCATGAAGAAATATATGAAAGCAAGAAGAAGTGTATTGATTATTATGGTTGCAGATGGAAAATATTCTATAAAGCCGTATTCATAAATGCCCAGCGGTACAAGAAAAGAATAGGCAAAAAACAGCTTTGAATCCCCGGCAGTACAGAATGTGAAATACCATGCAAGAAAAGATACTGAAAGCGCTATCGTCGCGTTCACAGCCACAAAACCCAGATAGCTGAGATTGAAGGTATATGCAAGATTTATGAAAATACCATACAGAAGAGCGACTAATATATGCTTGTTCCGTATCTTTCCATATCTGATATCATGGTACGATGTGATTATCCCGAAAGGTATAAGGAAAGCCAGCAATAGAGAGATTACATTTAAAATCATCTTATCAGTCCTGCAGCAGCTCATCTGACCATTCAGCAGAGCACATTAATTATAATATTCTCAATCTATATATCTAAAGATATCAATCCTTTTTAATATATTTTTTAACAAGCGTGTATGCGCCTTCCGGGCAAAGTTCATGGCAGCAGTAGCAATGTATGCATTTTTTGTAATCTATTTTTGGATATCCATTTATAGATATAGCTCCGACAGGGCAGTTGTCTGCACAGTTCCCGCATCTTGTGCATTTTTCCCTGATAAGCTTTGGCTCAAAGATGAACTCTTTCTTGAATCCTTTTTCGCCGGCTTTGATATTCTCAAAAAGGCTTGATTTTTTAAATCCGGGAACTTTTATGTTTTCAAGCGCTTCACCGACAATATCTATTTCCTCAATATCTGATACGCCAAGATCTCTCTTCTCAGCAGCCTTGTTGGTCGGCAGCACAGATGCCTTATGCCCGACAGCCTCAAAAGCTACTGCATCAACAGATACAGCATCATTGCCTGCAACAATGAATCCTGTTTTTACAGGGTCTCCATAGGACGGGCCCTCATCGCCTTCCATGCTGACAACGGCATCGACTATGTTCAGGCGAATCTTCGGCCTGAGATAAGAGTATGCATCAACAATACCGGCTGCAAAATCATCTCTATTGCTGAATTTGCCGTGAATGTACCGCCTCTCAAAAGGATGTATGCAGCCGAATATGTTCTTGACTGCACAGGTCATGAATGTAAGGCCATGCGTCTTGAGCTTTGGAACATTTATTATGGCATCAGCATCGATGACCGCTTTGGCGAAATCTGTCCTGTCAAGGACGGCATAATTTTTTATATCTCTTGCAGAAAAGGGCTCAAGCTCAAAATCTTTAAGTGTCGCACCGGTCTCATCAACCACTTTCAATATTCCTGACGCTTCAAGTGATTTTCTTGTATAGCCTGGTGTGACTCCGCCTGAACACTCACCTACCCACACTGTGGCGCCCGACTCCTGCACAAGCTCAATTATTGCCTTGAGGAATAAAGGATGTGTGGTCGCTGCCTTTTCAGGTGCCAGGGGTTCGCAGACATTGGGTTTTATGAGAACTATTTCTCCCTTCCTGAAAAAAGAATCCATGCCGCCAAGAAGATCTATAGCATTCCTTATCTTATCTTTTGACCCAGAGTAATCATCGCATTTCTGGACTGCAACTTTTACCATGACAATTAATAGGTATATCATTTTTAAAAACTTAAATCAGCTAAATTTAAGAAATATGTATGGTTTTTTTAAAATTTTTATCTGCCAGCCGTCCCTGAACAATATAATTTTTTTCCCATCTGGGATTGCCCTGTTGGCCCAACGAAACTCAGAAGCGATTGATCTTGATGTCTTATGTCCCAGCCAGGAATAAAATCCGTCATAATCAATGATGTCCTGTGCATTGCTCTTGCCTTTCAGCACAAAAAACTCATGAGGATAAAAATAGATGACAGGCATCTTCAGGCGATGTTCTATAAGTGCTGCTTCTTCTGGCATCCAATTCCTGATATGGTCCAGCAACTTTTTTGCAAGTGCAATGCTCTCTCTGCAGGAATAGGAGCAGGGAAAATGGAATATCAGGGATGATGCAAGGCCAAGGTCGCTGTCATAGAAGCAGTTGTTTATATGATAATCATGTTTTCCTTTGGTATTTATATGGCTTTCATAAACAAAATCTGGATGTATTTTAACATCTTTAATCCTGTCCTTATAAAAATTTGTGCAGCATTCAGGAAAGCCGAGAATGCGCCCCAGACCTTTATCATCTCTTCTGCTTTCAGCCTCCTTGGCCTTTTTTGGCAGTTGCCTGTCTTTTGATATGTATACAAAAACCATTTCCGGAGAATCATAGACCCTTTCATAATTGCCGTCATACCTTAGGGAATACCCGAAATCGGAGTGTTCGGCATACAGTCCTATTTTTTTAAGCATTTTTGAAAATACAGGATAGCTTTCCAGGGACTCGGAGATGCGTATAACTTTTTTGACATCCTCCATCAGTGCAATAAATTCAGGCAGGGTCTGTTTTGAGATAAGTTCAATGCAGGCCTTTCTTATATTTTCAGGAGTCTTTGAGCTTTCCATGATCTCACCTTAAAATGATACAAGAATTCCGTTCAATGCATCTTTCTTCTTTATGGTGGCTATATGTTTTTTGCCCCGCATGAACCTTATCCAGTCATCATCCGTATATATGCAATCTGATCTCATGATCAGAGGTTCTACACTTTCATGCTTGCTATCCAGATGATTGTATATGTCTTTAAGCATATATGCACGACCATATTCCAGCGAATTCCCCTTGACTTTCCCGTCAAAAAAGTACCCGATACCCTTGTCACGGTTGTAGGCGACAGGCACACCACTTTTAAACCATAAAATAAGAGGCATCTTAAGTGCTGTTTTTATCTTTTCAGCAAAGCCGGGCATCTCTTCACTTATGGCATCCAGTATGCTTCCGTTGTATTTCACACTTCTTCTGCAGGTAAATGAGCAGGGTATATGGAAACTGAGGTAATTGTCACTGTTGCCTTTATGAAAATAATTAAGCCTGTAATCTTTAGGCCTGTTCATAAGCTCACCAAAAAAGGGATGCTTTACAGAACTTATGTCATCTGCTGTTCGAAGAAAATGATCTATGCAGCAATCCGGATATCCCAGCACCTCAGCAAATGCTCTTGTTTTTTCTCTAGGGATTTTCAGCCAGGATGGATCTGTCTCAGGATTGTTCATACCTGCCCATTTAGCCAATTTTTCATCTTTTGAAAGATAAAGATAAAGCGTGCCGTCCACATCACCCTTGAAAGGAAGCAGTCCGTTCCTGGGGTCGTTAGGATAATGCTTCTTGCTATTGGATTGGCGTATAATATGCCTGTCTGCAGTAAGATATAGTCCAATCCTTTCAGCCGCCTTCTTCATCCTATTATATTCTTCTTTTGAATCACAGCTCAATTGAGAGATAGGTTTTATCCCTTTTTTTACTGCAATCACATCAGGTATCGATCCGCGAAAGACAGAATAATCATTTTCTTCAGATGTTGAAGTTTTCATACTTTTGATTGTCATGTTTGTCTCTATCGGCTTCAGTTCATCATCTCCATATTCTTCCAGATAGCTTGACCATACGCCTGAGCAGTCATCTTTCATAGCACAATCCTCGCACTTCAGGGAAAGCACATGCTCATTCTCAACACGCGTATTATTGCCTGCAAATGGTCTGCATCTTTCAGAAAGTACACAGAAAGGGAACTGATTTAGTTTAACAGCAATAGTTTTCTTGCAAAAGACATCTACTGCTTTTTCAATATGCTTTTTCAGATCACTTAAGCGTATAGATATGCTATCATGATTTATCTTAGCATTTCCTGTCATATCAACCGCTATGATTATCACTTTTGAGACATCTCCAAAATTATCTGCTATATATTCAGCAGTCTTCTCAAGAGCAATATAATTTTTCTTTGTGACAACAATCCTTATCTCAACAGGAATGCAAAAAAACAGTAAGTTATTGATGCCTTTCACAGTCTGGATAAAACTTCCTTTAACCTGCGTAATCTCATCAAATATTTCAGGATCATAACAATGAAAGGGGACAGCAACTTCACAGTTAAGGCCTATGCCTGCAAATGCCCTAGTGTAATCCGTATAATGAAACATCCTGCCATTTGTAAGAAGATGTATCTTGCAGGAAACTCTCTTCTTTATCTCTTCAAGTATCTTGAGCAGGTCCGTCTTGATTGTGGGCTCGCCTCCTCCTATGTAGATATCTTTTGTATCTCTGTCAAGACTCTCAATTTTACAGATAATCTCGTTCAATCCTATCTCGGGCGAATGATAATCTTTTTTGCAGATGCAGTGGATGCAGTTGTTGTTGCAGGCATCTATGATATTATAATTGAATACCTTATGGCCTTTAGGAGCTATATGGAACACTCCTTCTTCTTTACTTTCCATAATAGTCTTCCTCAACTTTTTTCCCCGGAACCGGCCTGTACTGCTCTTCAAGGTTGCGATACTGCCTGTATGTTCCTGAACACACTATGTCATACTTGCATCTCTTGCATTTCTCGAACTTTACATTCAGTATCTTTTTTCTGGAATTTGTGACATCCTCTTCAAAGAAGTCAGGGCCCTTGTGTTCTACATCATCTCTCTCATATATTTCACTCATATAGTTTTCATATCCCTGCATATAGCAGAACGGAACATATCTTGAATGTATCTTCTTCCCGTTTTTTATCCCTATATCTATCGCCTTGTGCAGATATGGTTCCATCTCGGAAAATGTAGGCACAATCGTATCATAGTCTTTCAAAGCCTGGCCGAATGGATGCACTATTATCATCTCTGTCGTCTCAAACGGATACTTTACCATGAGCTCTGCAATCTCCGGCAGATGCCTGTAGTTCTGTTTGACAATGGTTGTGTTGAAGCATATCTCTATGTTTTCGCCGGATACATTTTCAATGCCTTTTTTCAGCTGCTCAAAGCTTCCTGGAGACTGCGTAAGCATGTCATGAAGTTCCGCATTATGCCCGTGCAATGAAAATATGATGTTGTAAAGCCCGGCCTGCAAAAGTTTCTTGGCAAATCCCGGGTAGTAGAACATCCTTCCGTTTGTTGTCATCGAGACTATTTTTATCCCCTGCGCCTTTGCATATCTTATTATGTGAAGTATGTCAGGCCTTATCGTAGGCTCGCCTCCAAGGAAGTGCAGCTCTTCCACACCTCTGGCTATAGCATCTCTTATCTCCTGCTCTACCTGTGATGTTGATGCCGATATCACAGTATCCTTCTTGTCAGAGACCATGCAGAACCTGCAGTTGTTGTTGCATTCATATCCTAAAAAAAGGTCTGTCCGCTTCACATCACCTTCTTGCTTCATCATCCATCAACCTTCAATCAGCCCTACAGCAGAACTGACAAGTTTTGCATAGCTCTTCCACAGTCCAGGGCAGGACCTGTAAAATGGGCAGGATTCACAATCCCCGGCAAAGAAAAGCCTTGCATCCTCTACAGTCTTTCCATATACAAAATCCCTGTAGCCTTTTTGTATCTTGCAATAAGGGATATGATATATTTTTACATCAAAATCATTTTTTAATATATCTATAGCCTTTTCAAGATACGGCATCATCTCTTCAAGAGATATGGCAAGGCTTTCAATATTCTTCCGTGCATTGCCGACAAGATCTACAGGGAAAAAGACAATTCTTGAGACGCCGGAAAAATGACTTCTTATAAATTTAGCTGTTGCTTCAAGATTCCGGTAATTCATCTTGTGGATAAGCACACGGATCTCAACATCCCCGCCATGTCCCAAAATGTTCTTTATTCCCGCAACAGTCTGCTCAAAGCTGCCTTCACATCCTGTTATCCTGTCATGCATCTCTCTGTTTCCGCCATGGATCTCAGTTATCATCCTGACATTCCCGGACGAAGCCATGCAATCTGCAAAGCCGCCGTAATAAAACATCCGTCCGTTAGTGACTATAGTTATTGTTGCATCCTGGCGATGCTTTCTGATATATCCTATAATATCAAATATATCATCCCTTATCGTAGGCTCGCCGTCAGTCAGGACAATCTCTTTCTCATCTTCAGGCATCCTGTCAATCTGCCTGAATATGTCCTCTGTTGTTATCTTTTCAAATCCTTTATTATCATCCCTCAGGACAACACACATAACACAATTGTTGTTGCATCCATGACCTGTGCTTATGCAGTATACCATTGTCTCACCTATTGTCTTTTTCTTCTTTCAAAAAAAGTTTTCACATTCCTGAGTATCTTTTCCCTGTCTGAAAACACAGGATATAATTCGTCCAGGCCATGAATATCTCCATACTCTTTCCAGACACCTTCGCAAATGCTGCCAAGACTGCATAGCCTGCATATCTGCGCCTTGACTTTCAGGCTGTTCCTGCCGAACTCATGAAGGTTCTTATGCCCGCTTTCATCAGGCCCGCAATATACGAACGGCTTTTCACAGTCTCTCAAAAGCTCTGATGAGTGATGCTCATGGCCGCAGAGATAGCACAGGGGCATGCCTTCAATATGATAATATATGCCTTTCTTTTCGCAGAGACTGAGTGCCTTGCAGATATCAAGCTCTGTCTCTGAAAGCTTTGGGACGATCCATCTGTTGTTTCCTGCATTTCCGCAAGGCCGGACAAAGCTGAAGTAAATGTTTATATTGCCCGGATGCCTGCTTATGAACTCGACAAACCCTTCCAGATCCGCATGATTAAGCTTGTTTATGACATGGCTTACTGTTATATTCACACCTGATGCGGAAAGATTCCCGAGTGCCTTGATCTTTTTTTCAAACGACTTTTTACCTGTTATGCGGTCAGATATATCTTTCCTGTGTGAATGCAGTGCAAAGAGCACAGTCTGCACCCTGTCAGTTATCTCTTTTGCGATAGCTTTATTTTCCAGCATCAGCCCGTTTGTCTGCAGCTCAATTGTTGAAAAGCCGCATTCTTTAGAAAGATCCAGCAATTCAATAATGTCATCCCTTATCGTCGGCTCGCCGCCGGTAACTGTTATTGCATCATCATCCATACAGGACAATTCATGTATCTTCTGCTTTGCCTCTTCAGTACTCATACACTCTTTTTTCTCATTATTGTCCAGTGTGCAGAATAGGCAGGATTCGTTGCAGATTCCGCCAAGCCTTATAGTGCATGGCAATCATATCACCCCGATAGGCCTGAATTCAGACCATCCTCTCTTCTGCGGATACTCTTTCCATGGGCCTTCACACTGTGCATACATCCTGCATTTCCTGCAGTCTTCTGATTTCTCTTTGCCGTATACCTGCCTTGTCTTCGTGAAATCTGGATCTACAGAACCTGATTTTCTCACTTCTGTCGGAGGTATATACTTTTCTGAGCAGTATTCTTCAAAGCCTCGCATAAAGCAGAAAGGATATGCTTCAACCATTATCCCTGTCCTTGACTTTTTTGCGATATCTATAGATTCATGCACATAAGGCATGACCAGAGTCTTCAGCGGTACGACCCTGTCAAAATTTAAAAAAGCATTACCTTCAGGATGGACAAAAGCCAGCTGGAACTGGTCAACCCCAAGCGAGATAAGAAGCCTGGAAATATCAGGCAGATGCCTGTAATTTGATTTCACGATGACTGTATTTGCAATCACAGTCTGTCCGAGCGCCTTGAGATTTCGTATCCCTTCCGTCACCTGCCTGAAGCTCCCTTTTGAAGAAGTCAGGAAGTCATGAAGCTCTTCCGTATGCCCATGGATGGCCGGCAGGAACTCATTAGCTCCGCAGGCGATAAGCTTTTCGCAAAACCTGCGGTAACGAAACATCCGCCCGTTAGTCTGTATCTGTATCGCCCTGTATCCAAGTTTTTTTGCATAGGCGACTATCTCAAAAATATCCGGCCTTATTGTCGGCTCGCCGCCGGTGAAGACAACATCGAGAGCACCGTTTTTCCTGCCGCCTTCAAGGTCTTTCATGATTTCGGCTGTAGTCTTGTCTTTTTTCCCCTTGTTGTATGCCTGGACACAGAATATGCAGTTGTTGTTGCAGGAAAAACCCACCTTGAGATCCAGTTTTTTTTCCATGGCAATTCTTGTTCTGCAATCTTTTTAATTCTGATTGTTTCATCAGCTGTTGTTGAAATTCTCTGCCTTGTCCTGATTGCAGGAATATATATATACTCCGCAGCATATAGATTATTCATGGTCAATATTGCTTATGATACTTTTTTTAAGGCTTTCACCAGGCAATTATCTGCATTTCTCATAGTTCTTGTACTATTGACGCCATCTGCAAGCGCCCTGACCACGACAGCAACAATCACAATTGAAGATCCCAACAGCGCTGTTGGGATCTTCAATTGTGATTGTTGCTGTCGTGGTCAGGGCGCTTGCAGATGGC
>JAIVYO010000018.1:0-10463 GCA_048635405.1 Campylobacterales bacterium
GAATTTTGGACCTATGAAGACAATATTAGAAAAGAGTTTGTAGACTGCGGAAGCCTTCCTGAGAAACATTTTAAGTATGGAAGAATATCCGCAATACGAAAGTTTCTTGATAGGCCAGCCATATACAGCACAGAAATCTTCAAAAGAAAATATGAGAGACAAGCAAGAATCAATCTTAAGGCATCATTAGATCAATTAAGATAAAAAGCATTCAATCAACAAACGCATGTATTTTCCCCGTATTCCAGTCCAGGACAACCCTCTGAGATACCCTTTTCAGGTCAGGCCTGCCTCCTTTGATAAGAAGCCCCCGTTTCTCTGCAAGGATTCCTACCACATCACCGGATGCAAGATCCTCATCAGAAAGTCCGTAAAGCTCCTTTATGTTGCTGTACTTTGCCTTTGCCAGCCTTTCTATGAAGTCTTCGACAGAATCCTCTATGTCCTTCATCTTATCCGGCCTGCCGAACCCTTTTTCAATGCTTATGTCCTCATCCCAGGGTATCACGCCGGGAGTATCAAGAAGCATGATCTTTGAAGATATCCTGATCCATTGCTCTCCTCTCGTATGGCCAGGAACAGGAGCGACACCAGCAACATGCTTTCCTGCAAGGATATTGATTATGCTGCTTTTGCCCGTGTTAGGATAGCCGACAACACAGACTCTGATATCATCTTTCTTGGGGGTGTGCACATTCATAATCTTCCTTAGATGAGGCATGTCTCTCCTTTCCTTTGCAGATACGTATATGCATGGAACACTTTCCATAATCTTCTTATGTGATTCTACAACAAGATTTTCTGGTGCAAGATCCCGCTTGTTCATTACGACCACTAAGCTCTTTCCCAGTTTTTCAATAACTTTCTCAAGCTTCTCCGACCTTGTAGAAAAAGGAGCCCTGGCATCCACTATCTCAAGGACAAGATCACTGCTTTTAAGAGTATGTATGACACAGTTCCAGTTGATTCCCATAGCATATCTTTTCCGGGCAGCTTTAAATCTTTTCATAGTGCCGAACAATAAGTATATATCTACAGAAAACAAAAAACAACCATGGATCTTCTTCAGATGCTCAGGGACAGGGTACGGCTTAAATACCTTAACCAGAACGGCAGCAAATCAACCAATAAAAAGAAGCCTGCAAAGAAAAAATCACCCAAAGCCGCAGCAGTACCAAAAAAGATAGCAGCGCCGCAAAAGAAAAGACCGGCAAAGAAGAAACAGACAAAGAAAAAATAAGAGTTTTTATATTCTCAAGCCTATATAAAAAGTACAGGTAATCTTATGCAGCAGATAAGAGGTTTGATCTATTTCGAAGGAAAAACGCTTGATGAAGTCAAATCAGCTTTTTATAGATTTAAGTTTGATAGCGCCAAGCATGCATATTTCGATTCATTGACAAGGTATGATAATAAGATATCAGCACCGGGCATATTCCTGACAGGCGAAGCGGAAAGCGCCCGCTCGTCAAAAGACATTGTTGAGATATTCAGAAAAAAGATGGATTTAAGCACAGGATTAAAAGGCTGCGATGTCTCTATCGCATCTGAAGACACATTAAATCATCTGAAAGAGGGGAATCTTGAAGGCAACTATATAGGGATAAGAATAAGGCACCCATATGATTTAGAAAAAGTATATGGTTTGGCTTCAAGGATAGGAACCCTGACCAATGCAGAGGACATATTTGTAAGGACTGTAGAGCCAGATGAAGAAGGCAGACGTATTGTATGCATTGATTTGATCACAAGACAAGACTTTGATGATCATAAAGAGAAAATTGAAGAGATAATATCAACAGAAAAACTTAGGCTAGGCAAGTATACATCATTGTCTTTTGTTTAATATTCTTAATTTTTCACAAACATTTTTATTTATCCCGGACCGAATATTATCTGGTACCATGACAACTCTTGAGCTAGTCCTCATTGTCCTCTTGATCCTCCTCATAGTATACCTCGCAGACAGGGAAAGAAGATACAAAGAGCTCACCGACAGGTTCAATATTATCAACAAAGACATCAGAAGCCTGCGCATAAGGTTCGGAAAGCAGATAGAAGAGTTCATCCCGTTCTTTGACGACCTTTTCCCCTACGACAGGAAAAAATTCTACGCCCTCGGCCAGCCGATAGACGGAATATACTTCGGCGACGACAGGATAGTATTCCTTGAGTTCAAGAGCGGAAACGCAGGAAAGACGCAGATGGAAAGAAAGATAGAAAGCCTGGTGAAAGCGAAAAAGGTAGAGTTCAAAGAGATAAGGTACAATTACAACAGGGACATAAGAAGATGATACGATGATAGTGACGATAGGCAACCCGTCAGTGGACACAGTCACTCTTAAAGGTGAGACTAAAGTACACCCGGGCGGAGCGTCAGTATACTCAGCAATATCTGCCTCAGCCCTGACAAAGGCAGCAATCATCGGAAAGATAGGCAAAGACTATCCCAGGGACTTTCTGGACATCTTCAAAAGCAAAGGCATAGATCTGTCCAGTCTGAAGACAATATCACATCCGTCAAAGAATTTTGAGATTGTGATTGACGAGAACTTTGAGGCAGAATATCCCCGATACAATGTAGATATAGACAATAGGCTGACTGTACGCGCAATCCCCAAGACCTTTATGAACAGCGACACATCCTTTCTCATCACGCAGATGTCCCCGGCAAAGCAGATGTCTTTCATAAAAAAAATAAGGCAGCAATCCCCGCGATCCCTGGTTCTTGTGAACACGCATTACCCGTTCATAGAAAAGCACAAGAAACAGTTCGGCAGGCTTATAGATGCAGCAGACATATTTGTTGCAAATGAGCGTGAGGCTCAGAAACTTTCAGGCACCAACAGGACAGACATAGCGACACACCTCCTTTCAAAAAAATATCCCAAAACAATAATCATAGTAACCTTAGGCGGCTTAGGTTCAATAGTCATAAAAGGCAGGACAATACAGTTCGCCCCGACAATATATAATACTATGATGAAGGATCCGACAGGCTCCGGTGACACATTTTCCGGAGGCTTCCTTGCCTCATACCATAAGATACGGGATCCGGTAAGGTCAGCGATTGTCGGAAACACAATGGCATCCCTAAAGAGTGCAGGCCGGGGCTATGACAACATCCTGAACCTGAAATTCAGGAAAGTTGACGACCTCTGGTCTTTTGTCCTTGCTAAGTCTCACAACTTCGGCGCGCAGAAGATATTGAGCGAGTTCTGAAAAACAAACACCAAAAACACTTATATGTGTCACCTGCCATAATATGCTCATGGCGAAACTGACCGAAAAAGAGCGAAAAAACCTTCTAAAGCTAATAGAGATCCTCAGGGCAAACCCTAACGGCCTGTGGATACGCGAGCTGTCCAGGCAGGCAAACATTCATATGGAAACAGCAAGAAGACTGATCCAGAAATACCCCCAGGTCTTTGAGGATTATGCAGACTTCACCGCCTATAAGATAAACCTGAAGCTGATAAAGCTGAAGAACGAGAACATAACAGCGAAGAATTTGGATGTTGCAGTGAAGATGTGATAACCTAAACCCCTTCCTTGATCTCCCTGATTACTCTTCCGAATGCAGGCCTTGTTATAAGAACACCGATTATCACACCGATAATAGTAGTCAGGGCAAATCCTCTTAATGCCCCTGCACCGATGAAAAGTAAAGGTGTCATAGCAGCGATTGTCGTGAAGGCCGCAGTGAATATGATAAAGAACGCATTCCTGAGCTTGGCCTTAAGGCTTGTCATACGCTTCTCTTTCCTGCTGCTCTCATCAGTTATGATTATCTGGTCATCCACGCCCGTCCCGACAGCGGCGATGATACCTGCGATAGCCGCAAGATCAATTGTCCAGTGTATGAGAGACGCAACACCAAGTATGATAAGCACCTCACTTAAGGAAGTTATGAGGATAGGAATTACAATCCTGAAATCCCTGTACCGTATAAATATGACAAAGCTTACGACAACTATGGCAAAGATGATTGCAAAGATGGCAGTCCTCATAAAAGACTCGCCAAGCGTAGGGCTTATCATGTCAATCTTGACAATCTCAAGTTTTGTGGGCAGGGCGCCGGATTCAAGTATTGCCTGAAGATTGCGCATCTTCTCGATAGCATCGTCCTGTGTATCACCTGGACCGCTTATTGTAATCGTGCTTTCCACAGACCCTTTAAGGCCGGAACCGATCCTTAAGGAATCCACTTCAGTATCATCAAGATACAGGTCTATATTTTCTGTAAGATATCCGCCCGTCGCCCCGAAATCCACAGGAATCTTTTCAGTTATCTTTGCAAAACGAGACGCAGCATCAGCGCTTACCATTATCTGAAAACTGAACCTGTATCCTGCTTCAGTAGGTTCAACTCTTGTATGCTGTGCATCAGTGAAGACCTTGACCACATCTTCGCCAACATACGCAAGAGCAGTAAGTTCAACAGTGTTTCCAGTAATGTTTGTGTACTCAAACTCAACGCCTTCAAGAACCAAAGAATCATTTATATCAAGAATCTCACCATTGATAATGATTGTCTTCTTATCAAGAGAGACATCATAATTGCCGCCAAATTCCAGGACACCGGAACCATCTTTTGTCTCAATATGCCTTTTGATCTTGGCATCAAACTTGCCCTGCTGTTCAAGTATGTCTCTTATCTCTTTCTCGCTCAGGCCTGCCATCTCGACCTGTATGTATTTTGAGCCGACAGACATGATCCTGGTCTCAGTAAGCCCGAGTGTGTTCACCCTGATATTCAATGTAGTAATAGTCTTCTGTATAAGTGATGGGTCTTCCGGCTCAAGAAGTGCACGGACGCCGCCTTCAAGGTCAAGCCCCTTCCTTATGCTTGTGGTGATGCCTGCAGTGCCGTCGTCCTGAAGAACATAAACAGGATGTATAAATATCACAGACAGTAAGATGGATGCAAAAAGCATCAGTATTCTCCAGTCCTTGGCCAGTTTAGTATAGTTCATCGTCTCTTACCTTTTTTTGATTTTGTGCGTTTTCTGTTTTTTGCGTTCTTGGCTTTTTCCTGTCTCCTCATATATCTGGGCTTCGCCTTCTCTTCTTCTTCCTCATCTTCTTCTTCATCCTTGTCTTTGTCTCTAAGATACCATCTCAGAAGGCCGACATTCTGGAACCAGGTAGTTATATAGTCTGCCAGCAGGCCGAATATGATGACAAGAGCGATCTGGTCAAGCACAGCAGATGTAGATACAAGATAAAGTATGCTGAAAGCGGCGATTGCAGATGTGGTCATCGTAATCCCTGTCTTCATGGAAGAGCTGACCCTTTCATCAAGCGTGCCCTCGCTTTTTCTTTTTATAAGCCGTGTCGTCAGAAGTATGTCTGTATCCACAGAATAACCGATAAGCAACAGAAGTGCGGCAAGCGTACCAAGGCTCAGGTTTATGTTGAATATGACCATGAGCGCCATAGCGAAAAGTATATCAACTGCGGCAGCAGATATGATTGCGATAGATGGTACGATTGTCTTGAATGTCATGAATATTATAAGCCCCATGAGAAAGAACGCAAAGACAACAGCAATTATCGCCTGTCTCATGAACTCTTCACCCAGAGCGGCACCGACAGACTGTATGCTTATGTCATCTTTGTCATATGATATGGCCGCGCTGTCAAGTATGTCTGATATGCTTTCCTGTGTTATGACATCCTCGCTTTCAAATACAATGCTTGTGCCGGCATCTCCTGTTGTTGTCCGCACAACAACCTTGCCGAGTTTCTCTGTTGCAATGCCTTCAACAAAAGCCAGGTCAAAACCGGAATCATCAACCGCAACGGAAGCGACAGTGCCTCCCTTAAAATCTATGCTCTTATCAAGAAAATCACCTGTTGTGCTGTAATTGTAGCAGAGAACGCTGACAGAGAAGATAACAGCAATAAGTGATATAAGTAGCAGTTTCTTGTAATCTGTTATCATCTTCATAGAGAACACATCGTAAGGTCTATCAAAGATTTCATGGTTAGTTTTATATTTCTTTTGATTTTTTTGGTTAAATCATAGGGTATGATGTCTATCACAGACTAAGCAATTAATCCACATTTTTATAAAAACATCCATAAATATGAATACCATGTTCCCCCAAATATACATCTATGTCTCACTGTTCTTCACAAGCTTTCTGGCATCGACAGTCCTGCCTCTGGGATCTGAAGGCTTAGTCGCATACATGGCAGGCATAGGCCACAGTCCCGTCCTCATTATCATCATAGCCTCAATCGGAAACTTCTTAGGATCCCTGACAACATATTATGTAGGTCTTATGGGAGAAAAGACAATACTGTCAAGATATATAAACGAAAAGGATGAGAAAATCGCAAAAGCAAGAAACCTTTTCAACCGCTACGGCACACCAATCCTCTTTTTTTCATGGCTGCCAGTGATAGGCGATGTGCTGGCTCTGTCTGCAGGCATGGCAAGAACCGATCTGTCCAGGTTCACCCTCTTCGTATTTTCAGGCAAGCTCGCAAGATATGTCTTTATCGTGTTCTTTTTTTCAGTTTGATGATTATATATTATGCCGTCAGAACATAGGCGTCCATTCATTATCATTCTTCTTCTTCGGGACCGGATCTTTCTTCGGCTCAAATCCGAGCATCCTGTTAAAAGCATCATCTTTGGCCGCATCATCATTGTTTGGCTGTGGTTCAGGAGGTCTTGGATTATTTTCTTCAGGCATCCTTGACATGCCGGAATTTCCGTTCACATTATTCTCAGGGGGTCTGAAACCACCAAAACTCTGCGTCTCAGGAACACTTTCTCTTTCAGGAATGGGTTGAACTTCTTCTCTTCTCATCTCAGGCTCAAAAGAGTTCTGCACAGGAGGTGGTGTTGGTGGAGTATTTTCCTCAGCATTTCCTCCGCCGAACATGGAGAATATGGAGGGTTTCTCCTCTTTTTCACGCACATCTTCTTTCCTGTACTGCTCGTCATACACTTCTATCGCCCGCCTTTTAAGCTTTGCGAGCTTGCTTGTGGAAGCAGAAGAATCAGCGCTGAAAAGATGGCCGTATTTTCCATTTTTGGCAGACGCTTGAGGTTTATTGGAAGATACAGTATCTTCAGAGCCACTCCATGCGGTGACAGGTATCTCTACCTCTCCGGGGCGAATATTCTTTCGTCTGTCCATTATCTTCCTGTATCTGTCTTTCTTGTCCTCTTTCTTCCCTGAGAAGAGCGAATCATATCTTTTGTCAGGATTCTCAGAATCTGGAGCATATTTGCCTCGGTCAGACCTGTTCCTGTATCCGGATGCTGTGCGCGTGACAGTGCCTTTGGATGATATGCCGATATAAGCCTTTCTGCCGCTTCTTCTTTTCTTGTCGACCGCAAAGGCGATTATAGCAACACCTGCGATTATCATCAATATGAATACAAAATATTCAATCATATGACATATAATTGTTCCAATGGATATTTAATGGTTTTTGTCCAATTTTGAGCAAGGTGATACTTTGAACAGGCTGCTGATTACTGAAAAAACAGACACGGATGCCTTAAATATTTTGAGATCTACAAGTCTGTTTGATATATCTGCTGAAGCTACCATATCAAAAGAGAACCTTCTCAAAAACATAGGGAAATACGATGCAATAATGGTGCGTACATATACAATAATCACAAGAGATGTCATAGATGCAGCAAAGAACCTCAAACTCATAGTCCGTGCTGGTGTAGGCCTGGACAATATTGATGTCAGATATGCGAAAGAGAAAGGTATAGAGGTCAGGAACACGCCAAAAGCGAATTACCTGTCTGTCGCAGAGCATGTGATAGCTCTCATGCAGTCCCTTCTTAGAAACATACCTCAGGCAGACAGATATGTAAGGGAGCAGAAAGGCTGGGACAGGAAAAAGTTTCTGGGCGAAGAGCTTAACGGCAAGACTTTAGGTCTTGTGGGCATAGGCCTCATAGGCTCAAAAGTCGCAAAGCTTGCGCAGGCATTCGGCATGAAAGTGATTGCTTACGACCCCTTTGTATCTGAAGAAGACATGAGAAAAGAGAAAGTGGCAAAAAAAGAAGACTTGATAGATATAGCAAGGGAGTCAGACATTGTTTCAGTCCATGTCCCTCTCTTGGACAAGACGCACCACCTTGTCGGGAAAGATTTCATCGCCGCGATGAAGGGCACAGCAATAATAGTGAATACCTCAAGAGGCCCGGTGATAGACCAGGACGCTCTAATATCTGCCCTTGAAAAAAAAGAGATAAGAGGTGCAGCCCTGGATGTCTTTGACACAGAACCTCCGACAGACAAAAGACTCCTTTCTTTGGACAACACAGTCTTCACGCCACATCTCGGCGCCGTGACAAAAGAAGCAGACAAGCGCATGTGCATCCACGCCGCAGAGGCAGTAATTGACTTTTTCAGGAAAACCAACATTTAAAACATTCTCTTCTTAAAGTAGATCCATGCTCAAGACAGATATCCTCATAGTCGGTGCAGGCCCCGCAGGCACATACCTCGCAGAAAGGCTCGCATCAAAGGGTATAGACACAATAATAATAGAGAAGAAAAAAGAGATAGGAAAACACGCCTGCTCCGGCCTTGTCAGCAAAAGGCTGGATGATTTTGTAAAGATAGACAGTTCCCTGATAGAAAATAAGATAAAAGGCGCAGCATTCCGCTCAAAAAACACATCCTTCACAATAAAAAGAGAAGGCACGCAGGCATATGTCCTCAACCGCCCGGCATTTGACAGGCTCATGGCAGATAGGGCAGAATCTGCCGGAGCAGAAATTTTAACAGGAATCTCTTTTGAAAGCTACCATACAAAAGATGGTCTGGCATACACAAAGACCGACAAAGAAACAATCCAGTCCAAAATAATTATCGGCTGCGACGGCACAGGATCAGCAGTCAGAAAAGCGTCAGGCCTTGATACAGGAAAAAAACATCAGGTGAACGGTATCTTAGGATACACAGATGAAAAAAACAATTCAGATCTTGTAGAGCTTTTCTACGGAAAAGACATAGCACCGGGTTTCTTCGCATGGAAGATACCCAGAGGAAACAGGACAGAATACGGCCTTGCATCAGACAGGGATCATATTGGACATTTTAATCGCTTTATTGCAGAACACAACATAAAGATAGATAAGACATATACCCACCCGATATGTTTCGGCATATTAGACAAGACAGCAACAGACAACATACTCTTACTTGGCGATGCAGCCCTTCAGGTAAAGCCATTCTCTGGTGGAGGCATAATCTACAGTTTCCTATGCGCAGACATCGCATCAGAAGTTATCGTCAAGGCAGTTGAAAACAACGATTTCACCTCATCTGCATTGGAAATATATGATCAGAGATGGAAGTCCGTCCTTGCAGAAAAGATAGAGCTCGGCCTCGGCATAAGAAAAACAATAGACTCTCTTTCAGACACAGAGCTTGACACATTCTTTTCTCTGCTCTCCGGAAACAGCGCATCAATAGAACGCTTCGGTGACATGGATTTTCTTTGACCGGTTAAAAATACAGCAAAACAGATATAACTTTATCAGGCAAAACTGTGACTATGGCAGAAAACAAAAAAGTAATGGTCACAGGCGGCCTCGGCTTCATCGGCCCGCATCTTGTACGCCGCCTTTTGAAAGATGGTTATTCTGTACTGGTCCTTGACAAGTCAGAAGACACAACCTCAATTGATATAGAAAACCCAAAATTGACAATAATAAAGATAGACCTCCTGGTAGACAGCATAGACAAACACTTCAAGGGCATTGGCGAGGTCTACCATCTGGCTGCCAACTCCAATGTCCGCCTCGGCGCGAAAGACACGAAAGTGGACTTTGACGAAAACATCATCGTCACATACAGGGTTCTTGAGGCCTGCAGGAAAGCAGAAGTGAAAAGATTCATATGCGCTCATAATGATGTACTCGCTGCGAGAATTAAGAGAGAGGTACAAAATAAGCCTTGAAACAGGTTTGAAAAACCCATGAGTCATCCGCATATCCTCTTGCCGGAAGCGATCGGGTATGCGAGGCGATTTCAAATCTGTGATGAGAGATGGTAATGTTCGAGTTGAGCAAGACTTAAGAATTTGATGTTTTTAATACAAAAAGAAAACTTGAATGTTGAACAGATAAAGAGAATCAGGTCATGGCAATTATTGATTTATTAGCATCTTCACAGGGATTAAAAGGTAATGCAGCCAATATTGTATTAGCCAATGAAATAGCTTCATCAAACAATAAAAGTGCAATCAAAGAACTTGTTGAAAATCTGCAGAACAGTGATAAAAAATACAGGGTGATTGCATCAAAACCCTTTACGAAACAGGATATATAAAACCTGAATTGATTTCAGAATATTGGAATGATTTTCTTCAATTGCTGAAAAGTAAAAACAACCGTCTTGTATGGAGTGGAATGATCGCTATTTCTGTAATTACAGATTTAAAACCGGAAGAGATATTTGCTTCATTAG
>JAIVYO010000019.1:0-10322 GCA_048635405.1 Campylobacterales bacterium
ACGTGTGCTCTCCCGATCTATAGCAGTTACATATGTTATCATTTCCAGGCCTCCTTCTCAAGAGAAAATATTATAACTATTATCGCCGTCGCGACCATAAGCATCCCTGCAACATTCATCATGATTGTAAACCCGCCGCTCCACAGTTGAAATATTGTCTGGCTTTCTATAAGCGCATCCCTAAAATGATAGCCAAGTTTTGAAAGTACAAGCAGCATCAAAAGGCCTGAAACGCTCTTGATATCTATAAGCTTATGTATTGTAAGCTTATGCTCCACATCCCTTTCCTCAAAAGATATTACAAGCAGAACAAATGCAGACCCTATTATCGCACCTGCAGCAAAACCGCCGCCCGGAGTAATATGCCCGTGAAGAGCTATATAAAGCCCGTAGATAAGTATAAATGGAAAGACAATTTTTGTAGTCTCTTTTATTATCGTATCCATAATACTCACTTTTTCCTGCCAGATATTTTTTTTCTGCTGTTTTTTATCTTCCTAGCCACAAGTGCGACACCGATAGCTCCTGTGAAAAATACGACCTCTTCACCAAGTGTATCAAATCCACGGAAATCCCAGACAATGGAATTGACAATGTTTGTAGAGCCTGTCAAGTATGATCCGTTGCTAAGATACTGTTCCGCTACAGCGCTTCCGCTGATATCTCCATAAGTATGGATGCCGCCCGCACCATAGATAAGCATTACTGTAAAGATAAATACAAGAAGTAATGTTGCTGCCTCAATTTTACTCTTGTACAAAATCTTCATCTCTCAAACCTCTCTGTCTTATGTATAGCTATAAGGAAAAGAAATGTCATAAGCCCTGCACAGACAGCTGCCTGCGTAAGAGCTATGTCCGGCGCCTTGAGAAGGAAAAAGACAACAGCAATAACAATATCAAGCCCTGCAAGCACAATGACAGAATGCACAAGATCTTTCTGCTCAACAGCTATAAATGACAGGGTTATACCAAGCGCAAGAAGTATCTCAAGCAGCATCAAAAGACCTCCTGTATCTTATGTATAACTTTTCCGCACATTCTCATCTTAAATCATCCTTCTTGAGATTTTCAGGCACAATGCCTGTCCTGTGTGCCGCATTGACAATAACATGGCTGCTCACCGGATTTGTTAGGGCAAAAAATATGAAAATAAGGATTGCCTTAACTGAATACACAGTGCCGAAATACTCAAAAGCAACAACAACCAGCGCAAGCATGACACCTCCTACACTTATCATTGTCGCCGCATGTATACGCGTATAGCAGTCTTTGAACCTTAACATACCTATTGCACCCAGGAGCGCTGAGATTGAAGAGATCAGCAAAAGTATATCTGTTATCATCTGATATCCTCCTTTTTCCTGATCCATTTTGAGACAGCCACAGTTCCGATAAAAAGCAGCAGCGCAAATGTAAGAGCGATATCAAGATATATAGGTGTAGAATTCTTGATTGCAAGATAGATAAAAAACAATATCATCATCTGGCCTAAAACATCAAGCGCGATAAGCCTGTCAGCAAAAGTATGTCCAAGTATAAACCTCACAATCACTATAACAGCAGCCAGAAAGAATATTTGCCATGCAATAGCTATCATAAAAACACTTTCCTCCCATACTTTGTAAACAGGGAATCAATCTTTTCATCTTTTCTGTAGTTGAGGCAATGAACATACAGGTTTTTATCAATGGCGACAGAAACTGTACCGGGAGTAAGAGTTATGGAATTAGCAAGCAATGCGCGCCCAAGTTCGCTTTTGAAATCAGGCAATATCTTGACTATTGCAGGATCTGTCTTTCCTGTGATGACCGACCTTGCCACAGACATATGCGATCTTATCTCAACAAAAAGAAAAACAATGGTATAGACCAAAAAATTGGCAGTCTTGAAAGGATTAAAAAAATGATCTGCAATGCTGAAGTCAGTAAAATTATGGATAATGTATGTCACAACCAGAGACACTGCAAGACCTGCTGCAAGCTCCTGAAAATCCAGGCTGTATGTGAAAAGAATCCATGATATATAAAGCAGAAGGAATGTGCCTGCCTGCCTGAAATGATTGCCCATATATTATAGATACCTACAGGGATACATAAAGGTTTCTGTGATATGAGAAAAAATGAAAAAGCACTACTGACGAAAAGCCAACATAGCACTCTCCCTTTATCCAAACCCGAAAAGGTCGCTCCGGAACTGATCCGGAAAATATAGTAAAAAACAGGCATAAAATACCTATCATAAAATTATTGCAACCAATATATATGCTTTTATGTTGTTAAAGATATATATCTAAAAAGATAAACAAAATCAGTAGTTGAAACGCCTTGTCCTTTCTTCTATAACATTAAGTTTCTCAATGACGAGACTTACCTGATTCTTAAGGTCTCGAAGCTCTAAAGCCATATCAATTCTCTGTGCAACAGGCATGTCTGGTTGCTGCTGCATATCAGAGACAGGCTTTGGTGCCTGCGGATATTCAGGCATTGTCTGGCCGCCGGAAGGCATAGGTGAAGGTGCCTGTGTCTGAGCAGGAATCTGGCCTGCATTCATATCAAGGCCGCCCGGAGCAGAAACGGGCTGGGATGCAGGATAAGCAGCCTGCGCCATCACAGTCTGGTCCTGCGGATACGCCTGATCTGTCGGGTTGGCTCCAGGAGACATAGAAGGATCTAAAGCTAAGGGCGCTTGCTGATTTACCTGATTAGGCTGACCGGGAGGCACAGTTCCTGCATCAAGAGGATTCTGTGGCGGCAGGCCGGGAACATCAGGTTGCGGAGCATCCCTTATTATCTGGTTCGGCGGATTCAAAGGCGTTTTCGAATCAAGATTCAGGCCGCCTGAATAGTCAGCATTGACACTTGCCTCAAGCACTTTTGATGATTTTGACATGTCTGCAGTCGGGTCAGACTTCAGGATATCATCTATATTGCTGCTGGCACCGTCAAGATCTGTCCCGGAAGCCGCATGCTTTTTACCTGTCACGGTTTCTTTAAGTTTAGAAAATAAATCCATAATAATCACGCAAAAATAAGTTCATATAGGAATTGCATATACAATATTATTGACAAGGACTATATAAATAATTACTGTAAAGTCTTTAGCTATCAAAACTTACAATAAAAAAATAAGGTTTATAAAGATATATATGAATTAACTATATATCTAATTATATCTAATTCACATTGAAATGGATTGACTTATGGTGTTTCTATGGCAGGCAAGACAGCAGTGGAGAAAAAAAATTCAAATCCTAAGGCAGGAATTAAACCGGAAAAAGAGCAAAAGAAAGGCTCCAAGACATTAAAAAACAGAAAAAGCAAAGAATCCGGAAAAGAAAAGAAGCTGTCAAAAGAGGAAAGCCAGAAGATAAGGCTTGAGACAGCCCAGACATTCGCCAAGGAAGTCTCACGAGAATTCAAGAAAAGCCTGAAAGCAGTCGTCGTGTACGGCTCGACAGCAAAAGGTAAGCACAGGGAGACATCAGACATTGATACTTTCGTCATAATAGACGACACAAAGCTTGAGCAGGACATACCTGCCGAGGTCAAGGAACGCATAGGCGCAGACCTAAGAAGGATTGGCACAAAAATTGACAAGAACATAACAATTCAGGCATTCATGTTCCTGACAGAGTTCTGGGAATCAATAAGGTCAGTAGAACCCTTGATAATGGAAATCCTAAGGTTCGGCATACCTATATATGATGTTGGCATATTCATGCCTGCAAAAAGGATGCTCCAGAGGGGCATGCTCCCTACAACAAATGAGGCTGTAGGAAAAAGGATACACATAGCCCCACAGCACCTGAAGATGGCAGAGTACAGGATGAAGAGCGGAGCTCATTTCATGGAGCAGGCGATGGCAGCCGCAGGCCAGGCACCACTGATGCTTATAGGGAAGATTCCTCCGGGAAAAGAGGATGTACCCAAAGAGCTCAGGTTCCACTTTGTAGACAAGAAGCTTCTTGACCCAAAATACGCAGACGTGGCACAGAAGATACACGATTTCGCAAAAGAGATAGAGCATGCTGAAAACAAGAAGATGAAAGATATTGGAAAGAAGATGGACGAACACCTGAAGATGACAGACGAGTTCATAAAAGAGATGCAGGAACTCATAAAAAGGCTGTCTGAACAGAAGGTTGACACAGTCCTCATGAATACTTACAAAGCGTTCCTGAAAGCAAATGTAGGAGCATTGGAACTAAAAGGCATAAAACCTCCGGAACACCTGAAAGACCTCCCTAAAGTCATGGCAGAACACTTCCCTGAAGTCAGGGAACAGCAGGAAGACCTTTTCGAAAGGCTCGCAAAAGCCCTCATAGTAGCGAAGAAAGGCAAGGCAGACATGATACCTGAAAGAGAGATATACGGCCTGAAAGAAGAGACAAAGCGCTTCATATACAGCCTGGGGACAAAACTCAAAGAGCTGAAAGACAAAGGCGAGCTGAAAATATCAGACGAGAAGCTGGAGCAGATAAGAAAGCTTAAAGAACAACAGGGAACAGCAACAAGCAGCGATTCAGGCCATATGACCATGCAAAAGCCTTCTGAAGAGAAAAAGAAAGAATGATGAACCGCACAAAGATATTTAAAATTATCATCTCTTATATGCAATATTAAACATGTTTTGTTCTTACAGAAAACATATAGGCAGATAACTTAACAACACATAGATATATAACAAAAGACCCAAAAAATAATATTAAAAATAAACCGTTTCTTTATATCCGGAAATACTCCGAAAGATTTACTAGAGACAAAAGTAAACAGGAAAAGTGATAAAAAATGAAATTTTACGCAATAGGCGGCTTCAAGGAAGTCGGAAAAAATATGACAGCAATAGAAGTCAACGGCGAAGTTGTCATATTTGATATGGGAGTATCTATGGAGCACCTCATAGAGCTGAGCGGCAGAGGCCTCAATTATGAAGATCTTGATGAGCCGGCACTGAGAAACATGGGTGTCCTTCCAAATGACACAATACTGAACGGCAAGAAAGTGATAGCTATAGTCATATCGCACGGCCATCTTGACCATGTGTCAGCGATACCGAAACTCGCGAAAAGATACAACTGCCCGATTCTTGCGACACCGTACACGGCAGAGATAATAAAGCGCCTCCTGAAAGACCACAATCAGGAAAGCCAGCTTAAGTTCCTGACACCGATGCAGTACGGCGACACAGCAGAGCTTTCAAAAAACTTCAGCATAGAATACGTCAACATGCCCCACAGCATACCTGACTCATCGCTTGTGGCTGTATATACAGCAGAAGGCCTTGTCACGGTAGCATACGACTTCAAGCTTGACAACACTCCTACGCTTGGAGACAAGCCTGACTACAAGAGGCTCAAGGAACTGGGAAATGAAGGCGTAAAACTGCATCTTTCAGAATGCGTCCATATATGGGACGAGCAGAGGACACCGTCAGAAAAAGTAGCAAAAGACATGGTCTTTGACGCGATAGACAGGGCATACCTTGACAGCTCGGCAGTCTTCATAACATCTTTCGCATCCCAGATAGCAAGGATAAGAAGCATAGTTGAAGCGAACAAAGGAAGAAGACAGGTCGTCGTTCTTGGAAGGTCTATGGACAACTACATAGGTGCAGCAAAAGAGCTTGGCCTTATAGACACATCCAAGTTCCAGCTGCAGGGAAGGCCAAAAGAGGTGAAGGCCACAATAGAGGCTGTGGCGAAGAATCCTGAAAAATATCTTGTGCTGTCAACAGGCAACCAGGGAGAGCCTAACTCAGTCCTTTCACGGATAGCGAACAAGGAATACAAGTTCAAGTTCAGGAAAGAGGATCAGGTAATCTTCTCATCAATGACAATACCCACACCTATAAACAAGGCGAACAGGTACGTGATAGAGAGGAACCTGAAAGAGCAGGGTGTAAGGATACTTAAAGATGTCCACGTATCAGGCCATGCCATGAGAGAAGACCACAGGGACCTTCTGAGGATACTGAATCCTGAAAGAGTAATACCTATGCACGGCGAGACAGAGAGGCTTGCATCATTTGCATCTCTATGTGAAGAGGAAGGGTTCATAATAGGTGACACAGTCCATATCATGACAGACGGCAGGTATGTGAACATAAAGTGAGACTAATCGTCAATATCATCTGAAAGGTTAAAAAACCTTTTTTATTTTATTTTTGACTGCAGGGGATATCTTTCTTACAATATATTTTATAGGTATTCGCTCAATATGACATTCAGAATTTTCAAAACCTCTTTTAAGAGATTCTATTGTACCGTCAATAGATTCATCAGTCACATTATACCCGGAAAATGCCAGTGCAGGTGTAGTGTCATCTGTAGATGCGATTCTTTTAAGTGGCACATCATACTCATCTCTGCATATAGGTCTTATTTTATTTACAATTCTTCCAAAAATTGATTCTTTATTTAATGTTTCAACCCATGCATTATGGTCATAATAGATGTCTTTATATACATCTCTGTACGCATCTTGCATATTTTTGAACCAATCTACAGTAGTCTCACTCATTCCCAGATCAACAGTGGTTGGATGGTCAAGCACAAGAATAAAGCCTTTTTCTTTCGCATACTCATAAACATCTATAGGCTTGCTTAAAGTTGCAAGCAATCCACAGATTTCATCCTCAACATATTTATCTTTTATAAGATTCCAGTGGCCAATATCTATCTTTTCGTCTTCAGGCCTTTCAATTTTCTCTGTCTGTATCTCAACAGAAGGATAGACTATAAAACCATTATCTTCCAAAGCCTTAATATACTTATCATCAGGATATAAATTTGTACTAAGAAGGCATATCACGCCTTTTACTTCATTATCAGTATCATTAAACTGTTTTTTTACAACTGAATCAAACCTTGACTCTATGCCGTCTGCCCAAGTATTGACATGACCAAGACTATTCAAATCAATATCCGGTTCAAGATATGCCTTTGTATCATCAGGAGTATGTATACCTCCATCTATAACATATGTTGTTACCATAATATAGTCGCCACAATGTTTTTTTATATAGATATCTTTAAAAGACTTATCATGGGCAAAATACAGGATCTTTCAAGATACGGCCAGCACTTCATGACAGACAGGACATTTATAGACAGGATTATCGCTTCAGCAAAGATTAAAAAAGATGAGACAGTCCTGGAGATAGGCGCCGGCACAGGCATCCTCACAGAAGAGATAGCAAAGACAGGATGCAGGCTGATATCCTACGAGATAGACAGGCAGTTTGAGAAAGGCCACAAGACTCTGCAAAGAAGATATCCGAACATAACATTCATATACGGAAACGCACTTTTCTCTGATTTCCCCCCATTCGACAAGATAATAGCAAACATCCCATACAACATATCAGAGCCGCTGATGTTCAGGCTGTCAAGAGAAAGATTCGGGGAAGGCATCCTGACAGTGAACAAGAGTTTTGCCGACAGGATGCTGAATCAGTCAAAGATTAAAACGCTTCTTTCTCTTGTAATGCCGGCATATTTTAAGACAGAACATATAGAAGACGTGCCAAAAACAGCATTCACACCTCCTCCAAGAATCGCTTCATCAATAATCAGGATAGCACCGATAAAAAAAGAAGATCTTGAGAATGACGCAGAAAGATACATAATCCGGCTCCTCTATGACCAAAGGACAAGAAAGGCAGGAAATGCGTTGATGGAAGCTATAATAGACCTAAAGTCAGCGAGAGATAATAAAAGATACACAAAAAAAGAATCAAAAGAAACTATAAGAAAGGCTGATATCGATGAGAAAATACTCAATAAGAGAGTAATAATGCTTTCAGTGGACGAGCTTAAGATTACACTCCAATCTTTAGGCCTTTCTCTTTAAACAGGGCATACATCTCATTCGATGCGGCAGCAACACGGCCTATATCAAGATCCTTGACCTTCATATCAGCATCTGTAAGCTTTCTGCCAAGCTCAGAAAGAATCTTCTTATCAACTTCTATCTCCCTCTTGGAATGAGACACAGCTTTCCACAGCTTCTGGTTCTTGTGGATAAAGACAGCTTTTGCGAACTGAAAAAAGAATTTCTCATCAGATACTGGAGGCTTTACCTTCCGGGGAAACAGCTTGACAATGGCCGAATCAACCTTAGGCACTGGATAAAAGCATTTCTTTCCAACTTTTCTCACGAACACAGGTATGAAATGATACTGCGCAAGGATAGATATCCTTGAATAGTTCTTCTCCCCGGGCTGTGCAACAAGACGCTCGGAAAATTCCTTCTGCATGATAAGGACAGAAAATTTCCCATACTTCCCAAGCATCTCTATTATCTTTGACGATATCTGGTAAGGTATATTGGATACACACTTGTCAAATGGTGGCATATCTGCCTTGAGCACATCTTCGCATATAATATCAACATTCTTCAGACCTTCCTCAGCAAGCCTTTTCTCAAGCAAAGGCACAAGCTCATCATCTATCTCTACAGCAATGACCTTTTTTGCATTCTTCGCAAGCTCAAGTGTCAGGGCACCGTATCCTGCGCCGATCTCAAGCACTGTTTCATCCGCCGAGACTTCAGCTTCCTTGATCTCAAGCTTTACAATATTCTTGTCGACAAGAAAATTCTGGCCAAGCTTCTTTGCCGGCCTTATGCAAAGATCATGAATATCGCTCATGACAAAAATAGGGCTGCATTGTTTTTATTATTTTGTCTAAAAACCTAAAGATGCAGAATAGATTATTACTCAAATATCTCTATCTCTGAATTCTTGTGCCTTTGGAGCTTGTGGAACGCGCCGTAGGAATCTTTTATCGCCCGGCTCACAGTCGTGGTGTTGGTCCCATACTTATCAGCAATCTCCTGTGCAGTCATGCCATCGCTCTTGAGCGTTATCCACTCCTGCTTTATCTTGTTCCACTCGCGCGGGTGAGCTATAGCAAGATGCTGGTTATAGCTTGTAAGAATAAATTTCCCGCAGAATTTGCACAATTGCATAATACTTATTAGGTGTCCTTATTTAAAAATGTTACAGGGATGACATCTGCACACTAGCTTTTCTTCTGGTGGCAGATATACAGATATTCCTTTGATCCCAATACATTATAAAATCTCTCAAACGACTCCTTATTCATGAAACCTACAATTATATCCGCTTCCGGTGCTCTTATATCACCATAGACATTATAGTTCATAGTAATTTTAGACATGTAAGAATTCAAGTTATGTTTTGGACTATGCATTATCTCTGATATAACATCTTTGAATATATTTTCAAGAGATTTGGAAAATCCGCTTATTTCACTATCTGAAAATCTATATTTACCAGTACATTGCCCTTTAATCTTTTCAAGAACAGATGTACGGTCAGTGTCATCTATTATAACTTTATCAAGATCATCAACAATATACATCAACAAATCGAATTCATCTAGATGTGTATGATCATTCCCACAGGCAGAAGCAATAGCAGTATATATGTTTTCTTTATTAAAACCGGGCTTGTCCTTTTGTTCTTCTTGAAATTTTTCAATAAAATTATTCACCTGATTATCTATAGTGGTTCCGGCAGCGTTAAACTTCACTTCCACAACAAGATAATATGGGTATTTTTCAAAATCAAATATCTCATCTATCTCTTGGTTCTGCATATCTATCTTACTCTGTTTACATTTAAAAATATTTGTTTTTGGAAAGGAGTGAAAAAGTATAATCATTGATAGTCCATTAGTTTTTGATTATCAACATATTTTTCAAATATTTTTTTTGCAATATTTTTTGCTTTAGTATCAATATCTTTAAACTTAGAATCATAAGATCTTTTATCTGTTATAGAATAAGCATATTCATCATACTTCTTTATGATTTGATTCACAATAGACCTATATTTTCGTTCCATATAATCAGGTAAATCTTCAATAAATTCCTCGTCCTGTTTCAGTCTTATAGGTCTACGGTGAAGTTCGCAAAGCTGTGGTCTAAGCTTCCTGCAGGTCTCTATATCAAGACCTTTCGTATGAGGGCAGACCTTATATATATCATTTCTGCCATTTGGATCTTCTTCAGTCTTAAAGACACCGATAACATCTTCAATATGATAAGGCAAAGTAGCATTATGCAATACGCAGATAAAATCTATATCGCTTAAATCTTCCTGATTTGGATATGAAATACAAGCACAAAGATCAAGCCCTTTCTCAGAAGGAAAACCCCCCATGTCAGAGGTATAATCTGCTGGAGTTAAGAGAACAAATGTTCTTTTCTGTTCATTTAATGCAAGATTTAATGTTCTAAGAAGACTGGATGTTTCACCCATCTCAGATATAGGCTTAAGTTTTTCATCCAGCAT